>DASQSQ010000522.1:0-11827 GCA_035642315.1 Mycobacterium sp. | reverse complement strand
CCCGTAGGCCTCCCGATGGAACGGGAGTCCGGTTAGCCGGCCGTCGTTGCGGTAGGTCCAGCCGTGGTAGGGACACCGGAAGTTCGAGGCGTTGCCCATCTCCGCGCGGCACACCTGCATGCCTCGATGAAGGCACATGTTGAATAAGGCCCGTACATGACCTTTTCCATCGCGGGTGATGATGAACGAGTCGTCGAGCACCCGGCGAACGACGTAGTCGCCGTCTTGCGGGATCTCGGATTCATGTGCGACGAACACCCAGGCTCGGCTGAAAAGACGCTCTTTTTCCAACTCGAAGAGCTCTTTGTCGTTGTAGATGTGCGCGGGAATCATCCCCCGCCGAACGTTGTCGACGACACTGGCGAGCGCGCTGTCGAGGACATCGCGGTGACCGGCCATGGCGACCCCCATACTGTGTAGAAATTACTCTGTATTCCAGAGGGTAATTCTGTTCTATAGAGGATGCCGCAGGCCGTCGGCGTGGTCAACGACGCTGCGGGCACTTTAGCCCGCGGCGATGCCGAGCCCGTCGAGCAGCCGCCGGCCGCCCGGATCCCATAGACGATCGATGTCCGCCAGGCGCGCCCGCTCCGCGGAGAATCCCTGGTCATAGATGTAGTCACGCGCCATGGCGCCAGACTCACTGGCATCCGCAGCGGAAATCTCGCGAAGACGGTTGAGGGCGGCCGATTCTCGCGTTAGCGTCAGCGGTGATGAAGGCTGCAGCAGAGCCAGCCCGCGCTGAGTCCCAATCTGCGATCACCGCACAGATCGCCCGCATCGCGGCTGACTACCAGGGGAAAGACGCTCCGCAGCCGCTGCTGGATTACCCGCCGTACCGCAGCAGTCGGCTCCGCCATCCGAAGTCTCCGGCCGTCTGCGTCGACCCGGACGGGGTCGAGCGCTGGGCGCCGTGCTTCGGTAGCCGGGATGTCGACCCCGTCGACGCCGACCTCACCGCCGGTCACTCCGGGGAGCCGATCGGGGAGCGCATCATCGTGACCGGGCGGGTACTCGACGCGACGGGTAAGCCGGTGGCGGGCCAGCTCGTCGAGATCTGGCAAGCCAATGCTGCCGGCCGCTATCACCACCAACTCGACCGGCACCCGGCACCGATTGATCCGAACTTCACCGGAGTGGGCCGCTGCCTGACCGAGCCGGATGGCACGTATCGCTTCGTCACGATCAGGCCGGGCCCTTACCCCTGGCGGAATCACCAAAATGCTTGGCGCCCTGCGCACATTCACTTCTCGGTATTCGGAACTTCGTTCACCCAGCGTCTGGTCACCCAGATGTATTTTCCCGGCGACCCGTTGTTCGGCTTGGACCCGATCTACCAGTCCGTCGTGGATCCTGTTGCACGCCAACGATTGATCGCAAGCTACGACCACGACGTGACGCAGCCCGAATACGCGACCGGCTACCGGTGGGACATCGTCGTGGCCGGCAGTCGGCGAATCTGGACCGAGCCAAACGGTGACGATGGCTGAATTAGCTTGCACACCGGGGCAAACCGTCGGGCCCTACTTGCATCTGGGATTGCCGTACGCCGGCGACAACCAGTTGGTCGGCGATGCGCACGCCGGCGCGATCCGGCTGCACGGCACGGTGTACGACGGCGTCGGTGATGCGGTGCCCGACGCTCTGGTGGAGATTTCGCAGCCCGGCCCGGACGGGCGCTTGGTCCGGCGGGAGGGCTCGCTGCAGCGCAAAGAAGCGGCGTTCACTGGCTGGGGCCGATGCGCAACCGACGCTGCCGGCCATTACAGCTTCAGCACGCTGACGCCCGGCGCGCCGGCCGGCCGCGCGGCGTTTTTCGCAATCGTCGTCTTTGCGCGCGGGCTGTTGAACCGGCTGTTTACCCGCGCCTATCTGCCGGGCCCCGCCCTGGACGCCGATCGGCTGCTGGGCGTCCTCGACGCCTCCCGACGGCAAACCCTGATCTGCGTTGCCGAAAACGGCGGATACCGCTTCGACATTCACCTGCAGGGCGCGAACGAGACCGTGTTTCTGGCATACCGCGGTGATGCGGAATGACGAACCTACTGTGGCCGGGAGACCAGCGTGCCGGAGAGCTGATGTCCGACACGACGCTGTTGGCGTCGATGGTCGCGGTGGAATCGGCCTGGTTGGATGCACTGGTCACCGAGGGGCTGGCGCCGGGCGAGTGCGCAGGAGCCGACCTTTACCGCCTGGTCGCCGCGCACGACTGCGAACCGCTCGCGGCCGGCGCCGAGGGCGGCGCCAACCCGGTCATCGGCCTGGTGGAGCTGCTTCGCGAACGGGCTACCCCGCAGGTGGGCCGGTGGATCCACCGCGGCCTCACCAGCCAGGACGTACTCGACACCGGTTTGATGCTGGCGACACGCGCTGTCGTAGACGAGTTGATGTCGCAACTCGCCGAACAGGTTTCAACGCTCACTACGCTTGCGACAACCCACCGCGGCACCCAGATGGTGGCCCGTACCCTGACCCAACATGCGGCGCCCACGACGTTCGGCGCCAAAGTCGCGACGTGGTTGAACGGCGTTGTCGACGCATATCAGCAACTCGCCGCGCTGACCACCCCGGTCCAGGTCGGCGGCGCAGGCGGAACACTAGCGGCGGCAACCGAATTGGCCATCCTCACCGAAGGTCATGACAATGCCGTGGAGGTGCCGGCCAAGCTAGCCCAAACCACCGCGGCCGCTTTGGGTTTGGCTATCCGGATGCCGTGGCACACCACCCGCACGCCGGTAACCGCGGCGAGTGACGCGCTCGTCGGATGCACCGATGCCTGGGGACGTATCGCGTCGGACGTCGTGACACTGGTCCGCCCGGAAATCGCGGAACTGAGCGAACCCGCGACCGGGGATCGCGGCGGATCGTCGAGCATGCCCCACAAGCGTAATCCGGTGTTGTCCATCCTGATTCGTCGGGCGGCGATCGCCGCGCCGTCGCTGGGCGCGACATTGCACAGCGCCGCCGCACTGGCCAACGACGAACGCCCCGACGGCTCGTGGCACGCCGAGTGGGACACGCTACGCACTCTGGCCCGCCGAACCGTGGTCGCCGGCGCCCAGTGCAGTGAACTGCTTGCCGGGCTGCGGATCCATCCGGAACGGATGGCCGAGAACCTCAGTGGCGCTGACGTGCTCAGCGAGCAACGCGTGATCGCTGACTTGGCTGGAAAAGTTCCGTCCGCCAACTATTTCGGTGCGGTCAACATGCTGATCGCGGAGAGCCTGGATCGGGCCAAACAGATAGTCAAAGAACACCCGTGAGTGTGCCCCGAATTCGCGGCTCGTATTTGGGCGGATCACCGGATCTGCCGCCGCTGGTGGTCGGCCCATCGTTGGGTACCTCCGTCGCGGCGTTGTGGTCTGGCGTGGCGCGACGTGTGGCGGGGATCTACCACGTCATCGGCTGGGACCTGCCCGGCCACGGAGCCAGCCCGCGACCTAGGGACGCCTTCAGCATCGACGACCTTGCCGCCAGCGTCCTCAAAGTCGTGGAAGACAAGATCGGCAGGCGGCCGTTCACCTACGCCGGCGTCTCGGTGGCCGGCGCCGTCGGGCTTCAACTGCTGCTCGGGCATCCGGAGCGCATCGTGTCGGCGGCGCTGATCTGCACGGCGGCGCGAATCGGCGACCCGGACGACTGGCAGTCCCGCGCCCAGATTGTGCGCAGTGCGGGAACAGGTGAAGTCGTGGCACTGTCGGTTCGCCGCTGGTTCGCGCCCGGGTTCTTCGAGCGTGACCCCGCATCAGCCCAAGCGCTGCTAGACACACTGCGCCGGGTGGACGACGACGGCTATGCGCGCACCTGTGAGGCACTCGCCGAGTTCGATGCCCGTCATCGCCTGGGCGAAATCGACACCCCGATTGTCGCTGTCGCAGGCGCCAATGACATTGCCACACCGCCGGATTCATTGCGGTACATCGCCAGCAACGTAACCCGCGGACGGTTCGTCGAGGTCGCCCAGGCCGCCCATCTCGCGCCGGCTGAACAGCCCGACCGAATCGCCGACGTGTTGGCCAAGCTGCGGAGATTGGGCGCCTGACACCGGGGTCTGGCTGCAGACCGCCGGTTCAGGCTGACGAGCGACGCGGTTCAGCAGGTTTTATGACGAAACCGAGCTGATCGTGGGTTGGCCGAGAGCAGAATGGCCGGAAGAATGAGCGTCGTCAACCCAGCAAAGCAATCCCTCGGTCGCCGCGACGATGTGCTGAGGGTATTGAAAGCGGCGCACTCTTCGATGAGCATCGCCGCCATCGCCGACATGCTCGATGTGCACCCCAACACCGTTCGCTTCCACCTCGACACTCTGGTCAGCACGGGCCGGGTGGAGCAGGTCGCGTCGGACCGCAAAGGTCCGGGCCGGCCGGCCCTGCTGTTCCGTGCGACTCAGCGAATGGATCCCGGCGGCCCGCGGCATTACCGGCTATTGGCCGAGATCCTCGCCGTCGCTCTTGCCGGCGATCGGGACGCCGGCGCCAGGGCGATGGCTGCCGGTCGCGAGTGGGGTCGGCAGCTAAAACCGGCGCCTCCGGCCACGACCGAGGCGCCCGACGCGGAGGAATCGATCGAGCACCTGATCGGTTTCCTCGACGAACTCGGCTTTGCCCCGGAGCGTCGCGGAAGCGTGCAGGTCGAGTTGCGGCACTGCCCGTTTCTCGAACTGGCGGAAAGCCAGAAAGCCGTCATCTGTCCGATCCACTTGGGACTCATGCAGGGAGCGTTGGAAACCTGGGAGTCCCCGGTCACGGCCGATCGGCTCGAGGCCTTCGTCGAGCCGGATCTGTGCCTGGTGCACCTCACCCGGCAAGTCGCAGCGACGTGAGCCTCGCGCCGGCTGTTGCCGTCGCGGTTGTCTTCATCTGGCTGGGAATGGTGCTGGCCATCTCCTTTCTCGAAGCTCCGCTGAAGTTTCGCGCTCGGGGCGTCACTCTGCAGATCGGCCTCGGCATCGGCCGTTTGGTCTTCCGCGCGCTCAACACCGTCGAGGTGGTGTTGGCGGTCGTGATCCTGGTGAGCACCGTGGCAACCCCGCCCTCAGCCGGCGCGGCGGCGGCCTTGGCGGTCGCATTCGCCGCGCTGGCGCTGCAGATCGGGGCGGTGCGGCCTCGGTTGAATCGCCGCTCGGACCAGGTGCTCGCCGGCCTGGACGCGCCCCGCTCGCGAGGCCATTACGTCTACATCGGCCTCGAGGCGATCAAGGTGCTCGCCTTGGCGGCGGGCGGAATTCTTCTACTATCCAGTTGAGGCAACCCCGACCGAAGGATGGATTGATGGAATCGATTTCGCTGACCACCCTGGCCGACGAAAAGCTCGCCGAGGCGCGACAGGCACACAGCGGTCGTGCCTCGCACACCATCCACGGCGGGCACACCCACGAACTGCGCCAGACCGTGATGGCGTTACTGGCCGGACATGAGCTCTCCGAACACGACAGTCCCGGACAGGCGTCGCTGCAGGTCCTCAAAGGACACGTGCACCTCACCGCCGGTGAGGACGCGTGGGACGGAAAGACCGGCGACTACGTTGTGATTCCGCCGCAACGACACTCGCTACGGGCCGTCGACGATTCGGTGGTCATGCTAACGGTCTTCAAGAGCCTTCCCTCCGCGTAATCAGATGCTGTCCACGCCGTGGTCCCGACGGATGGGCTTGCGGGTGCCGATCGTCAACGCCCCCATGGGAGGTGTTGCCGGCGGGCGACTCGCCGCCGCGGTGACCGCCGCCGGTGGGCTGGGCATGGTGGGCATGGGCACTGCCGGGTCGACGTCGGCGCTGCACGCCGAATTGCCGCACGTGCGTGGAACGTTCGGAATTGGATTGGTGGACTGGGTGATTCGCAAGGAGCCGGAGCTGCTCGATGCCGCACTGGCCGCGCAGCCGGTGCTTGTCTCGGTGAGTTTCGGAACCGACTTGTCATGGGTTGATCGTGCCCACGGCGCCGGGATCGCCGCCGCCACACAGGTTTACAACAGCGTCGAGGCTCAGCGGGCCCAAGATGCGGGAATCGATCTGCTGGTGGCCCGCGGCTCCGAGGGTGGTGGCCACGGCGATGCGACGATCGGCACACTCCCGCTGCTGGACGCGGTCTTGGACGCGGTCTCGGTTCCGGTGCTGGCGGCCGGAGGAATCGCCTCGCCGCGAAGCCTGGCAGCCGTGCTGGTCGCCGGCGCCAGCGGCGCGTGGCTAGGCACCGTCCTGTCGGCCAGCCCGGAGTCGCTGGCGTCCGACGCGTCGCGTCGCGCGCTGGTCGCGGCCCGCGAAACCGACACCACCAGCACCCGGGTGTACGACATCGTTCGTAAGCTGCCGTGGTCGCAGCGCTTTCCGTCACGCGTGCTGCGCAACGACTTCGTCGCACGCTGGAGCGGTCACGAGGATGCGCTCGCCGACGACCCCGATGCGCTGGACGAACTGGCCGCCGCGCTGGCCGCCGACGATCGTCGAACCGCCCCGGTGGACGCGGGACAAGGCGTCGGGATGGTCACCGGCGTGGCGCCGGTGGCCCAGGTCGTCGAGCAACTCTGCGGGGGTGCCGAGAAACTTCTGACGGCCTGGCGCGCCGAAACTTAAGCCACTGCGAACCGCATCGGCGTTTCTTCGCAACGGCTTACGTGTCGCGGTAGCTGCGCGAAGCGAGAGCTTGGCGAACCCGCCGGATCACATCCGCGGGCCTGTCCTCGGCAATCACCCGGACGATGATCCAGCCCGCGGCTTCCAGCTCACGAAGACGCTTCTGGTCTCGGACGTACTGCCGGCGATCTGTGCGGTGCTGGTCGCCGTCGTACTCGACAGCTACCTTGTATTTGATCCAGCCCATGTCCAATATGCCTATTAGCCGCCAACTTTCGTGCACTGGTATCTGGGTGGTGGGTCTAGGAAGCCCGGCGTCCAGCAACAACAGTCGCAGCCAACTCTCCTTTGGTGATGCGGACCCGCCGTCAACGAGCGGCAGCATCGCCCGGAGGTGTCGCAGCCCACGCGCCCCCGGATACCGCTTGGCGAGCAGAAGTACATCGTCGACTGAATACGGAGTCGCTCGCATGAGCGCGTCTAGCCGCGCGACCGCCTTGCCGCGCGGCAATAGCCGCCCTAGGTCATACGCAGTTCGGGTCGGCGTGGTGACCGGTAGCTGGGCGGCATAGCTGATCTCGTCGTCGTCCAAACAGTGGTTTCTGGTGATGACGCCAGCCGGGGGATGGGGATTACGCCAGACCAACTCCACTGGCTCACCGTCGTCGATCCAATTCGAGCCATGCAATGCCGCCGCAGCCAGTCCCGCTAAGACACCGCGCCGACCCGACCACAGCCATGCGGCCTCTGAACGCTGCCGAAGTGACGGCAGTGAGTAGCCCGCGAGGTACACGCCGGGATAGATCGACCGAAACCTCGACCGGAGCTGATACGGAGTTAACCTGCCCTGCACTACGGCTTCGCTGCCGATGAAAACGTCGCTCATGCATGAACGGAGTCACAGCCGACCGATACGGTTCCCAAACTTAAGACAGCGCGACGCATATCGGCATGTCGTCGCAACGTTTTAAGTGTCGCGGCGCTGGGCCGCGGTCACACCGCCCGGACGTAGCGTTTGGCGATCAAGCGCTGGGCCAGCGACGTGAACGGTCCGCCGGCTTTGCTCCACCAGGCCGCCGGCCGGGAGAATGCCGAGACTTCGGCGTACACCGCGGCGGTGACCGGGTCGTGGCGCACCACGAACCGTTCTTCACCGGACTCGGGATGACCCGGCAGGGTGCCATAGGCGAAGCCGCGCACGTCGGGTTCGTTGATGACGTACACGACGCGGCAGGGGGCTTTCAGGAAGGCCATCTTGACCAGCACCACCGCGCCAACCTCGACGGCGTCGCTGCTGGCTTCGACGCGCAACCCGGCGCCGCGTTGCATACCCCAGTGCATGACCGCGTTAGCGGCCTCCTCGAAACGCTGATGACCTGCGCCGACCTGGGAGACAAAGCCGAGATGGCGGTATCCCGGCGGCGGCGGGCCGGCGGTCGCACCGACTTCTGGATAGGTCAGCGGCATGTGACTGAGCGTGTACATATCCACCCGGCCAGCTTGCCAGGTGCGGGGTACGGTCGTAGAAGTGACCACTCATACCGCAAAGCCCGCTCAAGCATCTGGAACGTTCACTCTCGGCGGTGATCTCACCATCAACCGCCTCGGCTATGGCGCAATGCGGCTGACGGGCAAGGGGGTTTGGGGCCCACCCGCCGATCGAGACGAAGCGGTTCGGGTGCTGCGGCGAGCGGTCGACCTCGGCGTCAACTTCATCGACACCGCCGACTCATACGGGCCCTACTTCGCCGAGGAGATCATCCGCGAAGCGCTGCATCCCTACGACGGGCTGGTGATCGCGACCAAGGCGGGATTCCTGCGCACCGGCCCCGACGTGTGGATTCCGCTGGGCTTCCCCGCCTATCTGCGCCAGGAAACCGAATTGAGCTTGCGACGGCTCGGCGTCGACACCATCGACCTCTTCCAGCTGCACCGCATCGACGACAAGTTCCCGCTCGAAGACCAGATCGGCGAGCTGGTCAAGCTGCAGCAAGAAGGCAAGATCCGCCACATCGGTCTCTCGGAGATCAACGTCGACCAGCTGCACGCCGCTCAGAAGATCACCCAGATCGTGTCGGTGCAGAACATGTACAACCTGACCACCCGCACCGCCGAGCCGCTTCTGGACGAGGCGACCAGCCAGGGGATCGGTTTCATTCCGTGGTTCCCGCTGGCCGCCGGGCCACTGGCGGCACCGGACGGTCCGCTGGCCCGGCTCGGCAGCGAACACGGCGACGCGACACCCTCACAGCTGGCATTGGCCTGGCTGCTGAAACGTTCACCGGTCGTCCTGCCGATTCCCGGGACGTCGAGCGTGGCGCATCTTGAAGAAAACGTCGCCGCCGCCGAGATCGAGCTCAGCGACGACGAGTTCGCAAAGCTGAGCGCCCTCGGCGAACAGAACAGCTAGCCCTTGGCGTTCGTCGCCGTCGGCCCACCCAATACGGTGTTGAGGTGGCCGGCGAGCATGCGCGACACCCGGGGGGCGGATTCAATCCACCCGAACCGACGACCAGGGGCGGGCCCGACTACGGCCGGTTCATCGAGGCGGTGCGTACGCTGCAGGATCACGCCCGGGCGGTCGACGCGCCCGACGAGGTGATCAGCGAGGCGGCCGACCTGATCGAGAAGGTGTCCGACCTGCTCAGCCCGTTCGATACCGACGAATGGACGACGCCGTCGGGACGGCGGATGGACCTGCCGAACCGAGGCAACATCTTGCCGGTGCCGATGAAGGTGCACCGGACAGACGACGGCCGGATCCAGGGCTGGGCACGCTTCCGGCGGTTTCACCTCGGCCGCAACAGCGCCGTGCACGGTGGCGCGCTCGGGCTGCTGTTCGACTCGATTTTGGGCATGACGTCGGGGGTGATCACCGGCGGCCCTCGGCAGCGCACCGCATACCTGCACATCAATTACCGCCAGGTCGTCCCGATCGAAAAGGAGCTGCAGATCGATGCGGGAGTCGATCGGGTCGAAGGACGCAAGATCTTCGTGTCGGGCCGGTTGAGCGACGGCGACACGCTGCTGACCGATAGCGAGGCGCTGTTCGTGCTACTCAAACCCGGGCAGCCGTAAGCCTTCGGCAGATGCCGCCCCGATAGCATGGTCGGGTCCGTTTTGCACACCCGAAAACCATGGAGACCGCGCCGATGACCGCCCTCGCACACCCCGCCCCAGCAGCCCCGATCCGGGTGGCTGCCGGGACGACCGCCGCCGCCGCGGTGCGCGAAGCGGGCCTGCCGGGCCGCGGTGCGCCCGATGCGGTCGTGGTGGTGCGGGACGCCGACGGCAAGCTGCGCGACTTGAGCTGGGTTCCCGCTCACGACGTCGAGGTCACGCCGGTGGCCGCCGACACCGACGACGGGCGCAGCGTCATCCGGCACTCGGCCGCACATGTGTTGGCCCAGGCCGTCCAAGACCTGTTCCCGCACGCCAAGCTCGGGATCGGGCCGCCGATCACCGACGGCTTCTACTACGACTTCGACGTCGCGGACCCGTTCACGCCCGAGGACTTGGCGAAGCTGGAAAAGCGGATGCGCCAGATCGTCAAGGACGGGCAGCTGTTCGACCGGCGCGTCTACGAGTCGAAAGAACAGGCGCGCGAGGAATTGGCCAACGAGCCCTACAAGCTCGAACTCGTCGACGACAAGTCAGGCGATCCCGACGTGATGGAGGTCGGCGGCGACGAGCTCACCGCGTATGACAACCTCAATCCCCGTACTCGGGAACGGGTTTGGGGCGACTTGTGCCGCGGACCGCATATCCCGACCACCAAGCACATCCCGGCGTTCAGCCTCACCAGAAGTTCCGCCGCCTACTGGCGAGGCGACCAGAACAACGCCAGCCTGCAGCGCATCTACGGCACTGCCTGGGAGTCGCAGGAGGCGCTCGACCGCCATCTGCAGTTGCTGGAGGAAGCCCAGCGCCGCGACCACCGCAAGTTGGGTGTCGAGTTGGACTTGTTCAGCTTTCCCGACGAAATCGGTTCCGGCTTAGCGGTTTTCCACCCCAAGGGTGGCATTGTGCGCAGGGAGCTGGAGGAGTATTCGCGCCGAAAGCACATCGAGGCCGGGTACGAATTCGTCAACACCCCGCACATCACCAAGGCGCAACTGTTTCAGACGTCGGGCCACTTGGACTGGTACGCCGACGGCATGTTCCCGCCGATGCACCTCGACGCCGAGCTGAACGATGACGGAACCGTGCGCAAGCCCGGGCAGGATTACTACCTCAAGCCGATGAACTGCCCGATGCACACGCTGATCTTTCGGTCGCGGGGACGGTCGTATCGCGAGCTTCCGTTGCGGCTCTTCGAGTTCGGCACCGTCTATCGCTATGAGAAGTCCGGTGTGGTGCACGGGCTGACCCGGGCGCGCGGGTTCACCATGGACGACTCGCACATCTTCTGCACTCGCGAGCAACTCCACGACGAACTGGCCTCGCTGCTGCGGTTCGTGCTCGACTTGCTGGCCGACTACGGGTTGGAGGACTTCTATCTGGAGTTGTCCACCAAGGACCCGGAGAAGTCCGTCGGGTCTGACGAGATGTGGGCGGAAGCCACCAACTCGCTGGCCGAGGTCGCGACGGAATCCGGCCTCGAGCTGGTACCCGACCCCGGCGGCGCGGCGTTCTACGGCCCGAAGATCTCCGTGCAGGCCCGCGACGCGCTGGGCCGCAGCTGGCAAATGTCCACCATCCAGGTCGATTTCAACTTCCCGGAGTGTTTCGAGCTGGAATACACCGCCGCCGACGGCTCGCGGCAGCGACCGGTGATGATCCACCGGGCGCTGTTCGGGTCGATCGAGCGCTTTTTCGGCATCCTGACCGAGCACTACGCCGGCGCGTTCCCGGCCTGGCTGGCGCCCGTGCAGGTGGTCGGCATCCCGGTTGCCGACGACCACGTGGCCTACCTGGAAGACGTTGCCGCGCAGCTGAAATCGCACGGGGTGCGCGTCGAGGTCGACTCCAGCGACGATCGGATGGCCAAGAAGATCGTCAACCACACCAACCAGAAGGTGCCGTTCATGCTGTTGGCCGGGGACCGCGACGTCGAAGCCGGCGCGGTGAGCTTCCGGTTCGGCGACCGTACGCAGATCAACGGGATCCCTCGTGACGACGCGGTGGCGGCCATTACGCAGTGGATTGTCGACCGTGAAAATTCATCCCCCACTGCGGATTTGGTCAAGGTGAACAACAGTGGCCGATGAAGAATCGATCATCGATCGAGGGGTTGGTGAATCCGACCACCTGCAGC
>DASQSQ010000521.1:0-3260 GCA_035642315.1 Mycobacterium sp. | reverse complement strand
CACCCTCTATGTTTCGGCCGATGCGGACGGCAGCGTGCTGGCGTTTCGGCAGGACCATAGAGAAGTTAGTCATGGCTGACGATCGACCAACCGACCACCGCTACCTGCAGGTCGCACGGGCGCTGCGGAAAGAGATCGTCGACGGGGTGTACCCGGTGGGATCCCAACTACCAACCGAACACCAACTGTGCGAGCGGTTTTCGGTCAGCCGCTACACGGTCCGCGAGGCGTTGCGGCGCTTGCGCGACGACAACCTGGTCGCCTCGCGGCCGCGGGCCGGCACGCTCGTCGTACCGCGACCCTCCTCGGACTCCTATGTTCAAGACGTCGTCTCGATCAACGACCTGCTCGCCTTCGCGACCGGAGCGCAATTCGCGATCGAGTCCACCGGCATGGTCCGGATTGACAACGAGTTGGCTACCCGGACCGGACTTACCAGCGGCGAAGAATGGCTGGCCGTCCGCGGTTTCCGGCAGATCGAGGGTGCGACGTTTCCGGTGTGCCGGACCGAGTACTACATCAACCGGGCGTTCGCGGCGGTGGGCAGACTGCTGCAACGTCATAGCGGGCCGATCTTCCCGCTAATCGAAGATCTCTTCGGGCTGAGCATCGTCGAGGTTCGCCAGGAGATCGCAGCAGTGCTGATCTCGCCGGTTCTCGCCGAGGAGCTCAGCGTCGAGGCCGGTGGCCCGGCGCTCGAGGTGCATCGCACCTACACCACGTCCGATGGTGAGGTCGCCCAGGTGACGATCAATACGCATCCTGCCGTGCGTTTTCGTCACTCGATGACGATGCGACGGGTACGCGGCTAATCTCAACGCGTAGCAACGTGACCGAGAAACTGATCGCCGGACGAAGAGTCCGCTGGGACGACGAGCGGGCCACCGAGGCCTATGCACGCGGGTGGTGGGTGCGCGGCACCCTGGCCGACTCGTTGGTCGAAGCCGCGCGGCGCACACCCCAACGAACTGTGCTGATCGACGGTGCATGTCAGCTGGACTGCCGGAGCCTCTACGACCAGGCGTCGGCGCTGGCGCAGGCACTGTTGGCGCGCATACCGACCGGCAGCGTGGTGTCGCTGATGCTGCCGAATTGGCATGAGGCCACAATCATTTACCTGGCGGCGACGATGGCCGGAATGGTGGTGAACCCGATCCTGCCGTCGCTGCGGGATCGCGAGCTGCTGTTCATCCTCAACGATGCGGACGTCCGGATGATCTTCGTGCCATCGGTTTTCGGTCGGCACGACTACGCGGCGATGATGGATCGGGTGGTCGGCCAGATGGATACGCCGCCCGAGGTCGTCGTGGTGCGCGGTGGCGGATCGCTACCCACAACGAACTTGCCTACGGTCGGGCTGCCGACACTGGATCCCGATGCGGTGCGCATGATCCTCTACACCTCTGGGACCACCGGCCGATCGAAAGGTGTTCTCCACAGCCATAACTCAATGAACGCGCTGATCTGCCAGATCCGCGACTACTGGGCGGTCCAGCCGGGCGATCGATTTTTGGTACCGTCGCCGATCGCGCACATCGGCGGCTCCATCTATGCATTCGAATGCCCGCTGCTGCTCGGCACATCCACGGTCTTGATGGACCGCTGGAACGCCGATGAGGCAGTCGCACTAATCCAGGCGCGGCACTGCACGCACATGGCCGGAGCAACGCCATTTTTGGAGCAGTTACTCGCTGCCGCTGAACGCACCGGCACCCGATTGCCGGAGCTGAAGCTGTTCGTCTGCGGCGGCGCGTCGGTCTCACCGTCGTTGATCCGCAGGGCGGCCGACTATTTCGAGCGCGCGGTCGTCACCCGGGTGTACGGCTCCACCGAAGTCCCGGTGACGACGGTCGGTGCCCCGCTCGACCCCGACCATGCGGCGGACACCGATGGACGCGCCGGATTCGCGCAGATCACGCTTGGCGACGGCGAGATTCACGCCCGGGGTCCGCAGATGCTGGTCGGTTATTTGCACCCCGACGATGAAGCCGGATCGTTTGACGCCGACGGGTATTTCCGCACCGGTGATCTCGCCCGCTGGGTCGACGGCGACTACCTCGTCGTCACCGGCCGGGCCAAGGACCTCATCATCCGAAACGGCGAGAACATCGCACCCAAAGAAATCGAGGACATTCTGATCGACCATCCCGGCATCGCGGAGATCGCCGTCGTCGGTCTGCCTGACGCTCGCACCGGCGAACGCGCGTGCGCGGTCATCGTGCCGACGGATCAGGCGCGTCCCGACGTCGTGGGCCTGCGCAGTTTCTTGCAGGCCCAGGGGGTTGCCACATTCAAAGCACCTGAGCAAGTAGTTATCTGGGAACAACTCCCGCGAAATGACGCCGGCAAGGTGCTCAAGCACCAAATCCAGGCGGCCCTGATGGAGACGGACGGATGAGATGCAGGTAGCGATCGTAACCGGCGCAACGGGCGGTATCGGCTTCGGATGTGCGACCAAACTTTCCGAGATGGGCATGGCGGTGGTGGCCACCGGCCGCAACGAGCAACGGCTGGCCGAGCTGGCCGAGGCCATCGACGCATCCGACCGTATCGCAACCGTTGCGGTCGACCTGACCGACGATGACGCACCGAGCCGCATCGTCGAGACGGCCGTCGAACGTTGGGGTCACATCGATTTCCTGATCAACAACGCCGGGGTGGGTAATCCCACGCCGCTACACGGAACCGACGACGAGACACTGGATTACTTCCTCAATGTGATGTTGCGCGCGCCGTTCCGGCTCGCGCGCGACGTGCTGCCGCACATGCAGCCCGGCTCGGCCATCATCAACATCACGTCGACGTTCGCCGTCGTGGGTGGTCCTCGCGGCGGCCCGTATTCCGCGGCCAAGGGTGGATTGACGGCACTGACAACCCATATCGCCTGCCAGTACGGCTCGCACGGAATACGGTGCAACGCCGTGGCTCCCGGCGTGATCCAGACGGCGATGACCGAGGAGCGTCTGCAGGACCCGCGATTTCGTCGGATGCAGGTCGAGATGACACCGCATCAGCGATTGGGCACCGTCGACGACGTCGCCAGCACCGTCGCGTTCTTGTGCTCGCCCGGCGGCAGTTTCATCAACGGGCAAACCATCGTGGTCGACGGTGGATGGAGCTCCACGAAGTACCTGTCGAAGTTTGCGCTGACATCGGAGTGGACGGCCCGGTGAACTAGGCCGCGCAGCTGGACCGCGCTCTCACGCCTCGTACGTGACGTGGTACCAGTGGCGGACCGGCTTATGAGTCTTGTCAGCTCG
>DASQSQ010000520.1:0-3718 GCA_035642315.1 Mycobacterium sp. | reverse complement strand
TGATGGTCGCCGCCTACGAGCAGCTGGCCGCGCAGTGCGACTACCCGTTGCACCTCGGCGTTACCGAGGCCGGTCCGGCCTTCCAGGGCACCATCAAGTCCGCGGTCGCTTTTGGCGCGCTGCTGTCGCGGGGCATCGGCGACACCATCCGGGTCTCGCTGTCGGCGCCGCCCGTCGAAGAGGTCAAGGTCGGCATTCAGATCCTCGAGTCGCTGAACCTGCGGCCGCGTGGGCTGGAGATCGTGTCCTGTCCGTCGTGTGGTCGCGCCCAGGTCGACGTCTACACCCTGGCCAACGAGGTCACCGCCGGGCTCGACGGCCTCGACGTGCCGCTGCGGGTGGCCGTAATGGGTTGTGTCGTCAACGGTCCGGGGGAGGCCCGCGAGGCCGATCTCGGCGTCGCGTCGGGCAACGGCAAGGGCCAGATCTTCGTTCGCGGTGAGGTGATCAAGACCGTGCCCGAGGCGCAGATTGTCGAAACCCTGATCGAAGAAGCGATGCGATTGGCCGCGGAGACGGGCACCAGTGAGACAACAGCGAGCGGTTCGCCTGTTGTGACCGTAAGCTGAGACGTGGCTCACTCGAGTCATCCAGTCGGTCCATAAGAGCCAGGAAGAATCAGCATGTCGGCTCCGCCCATCCGTCGCCTGGTCAGCGAGCGACGGGTGTCGGTAGTGCGCGACGGCGCCGCGGTGCGCCGTGTCTTTGACGATGATCCAATCGGATCGTGCATGGTGGCCGCCCGGGTGGCTGATCACGGTATCGACTCCACCGCGATCGGTGGCGAGTTGTGGACGCGCCGGCGCCCCGACGAGTCGCTGTGTTACGCGGGTGCAAACCTGATTCCGTTGCGCGGCAGGCTGAGCGACCTGTATGCCTTCGCCGACGCGGCGATGACCGCGTCGC
Source organism: Mycobacterium sp. (assembly GCA_035642315.1). GTDB lineage: Bacteria > Actinomycetota > Actinomycetes > Mycobacteriales > Mycobacteriaceae > Mycobacterium. Next base: position 2,812 of record DASQSQ010000520.1, on the reverse strand, counting down.
GGCGATGTTCGTCGCTGGTCGGCCGGGCCGAGTTTGTGATGCCGATGTGGCAGCGCCTCGAGCCGGCCTGGGGCCCGGCCCGTGATGTGCGGCCGCAGCATCCGTTGATGTCGCTGACGACGATGCCGGCTTGCGACATCGATCCCGACGTGCGCCAGGTGCGGCCCGACGAAATCGACACCTACCTGGTGGCGGCGATCGACATGTTCATCGGCGAGGTGGGCGTCGACCCGCGGCTCGGCGACGGCGGGCGCGGCTACCGGCGTCGGGTCGCCGGCCTGATCGCGGCGGGCCGAGCCTGGGCTCGCTTCGAGAACGGTGAGGTGGTCTTCAAGGCCGAAGTCGGATCGCAATCGCCGGCGGTCAGCCAGATCCAAGGGGTCTGGGTGCATCCCGAGTGGCGCGGCCGAGGTCTGGGGACGACCGGCACGGCGACGCTGGCAGCGGTGATCGTGGGCACCGGACGCATCGCCAGCCTGTACGTGAACGACTTCAACACGGTGGCGCGAGCCACCTATGACCGCATCGGCTTCACCGAAGTCGGCACCTTCGCGACCGTCCTGCTGGACTAGGCGTTAACCGGGTTCAGTCCGGGAGGATGGCGGTGACGCGAACTTCGACCCGCATGTTGGGGGCGGCGAGCGCCGCGACCCCAGGCACGTCCAGATAGGGGCGTGATCGGGCATGTAGCGGCGCAACAGCTCGACCATGACCCGGTTCGTATCCTCGCTGATGCCCACGTGATACGAGTTGACATGGATCACGTGCTGCCACCCCGCGCCGGCAGCAGTCAGAGTTCGCTCGACATTGCGAAATGCCTGCTCGATCTCATCGTGGATCGAGTCGGGGAATTGAAAGTCGTCGTCCCAGCCGCCCTGGCCGGAGGTCTCGACCCGGTCGCCGACTCTGACTGCCTGCGAGTAATGAAATCCGCGGAGCTGACGCTCGCCGTAACCAGGCGTGACGAAGAATTCCACCGTGCTCACCGATGTGCTCCCAACCCAGCGCAGGCCTTCGAGAAGACTAGCCCGCCGCTTCGCCGGGGCCTCGGCGTAACGATTCAATCTCGGTGCGCCTCCGCCGAACATGCGCTCCGGTTTCATAACATCAGCCACAATGACAACAAAAGCCACAGTGGTATCAGCTGCCACTTTCGTCGCGGGCGTGTTGGTCGTGATGACCGCCGTGTCGGCCTGCACCCCGCGACCAGACGGCCCGGCGCCGGCAGCCGAGCGGTTCTTCGCCGCGTTGTCCACCGGCGATACCGCCGCGGCCGCCGACCTCAGCGATGCACCCAGCGACGCGCGCGAAGCGCTCAACGCGGCATGGGCCGGGCTGCAAGCCAGCCACTTGGACGCCCAAATTCTCGGCTCGAAATACACTGAGGACATCGGCACGGTGAGCTATCGGTACACCTGGCATCTGCCGAAGAACCGCACCTGGGTCTACGACGGTCAGCTGAAAATGGCCCGCTACGAAGGTCATTGGCAGGTCCGATGGAACACCACCGACTTGCATCCGCGCCTCGGCGAGCATCAGACGTTCGCGCTGCGGGCTGACCCGCCTCGACGTGCCGCAGTGAACGAGGTGGGCGGCACCGACGTGCTGGCTCCCGGCTACCTCTACCACTACACGCTCGACGCCACGAAGGCCGGCGCTTATCTGATCACGACGGCCCGCGCGGTGATCGACGCGCTGCACCCGTTCGATGACACGCTCAACGACCCGCAGCGTCTGGCCGAGCAGGCCAGCTCGTTGGGCAAGCCGATGGACCTGATCACGCTGCGCACCGACGACAACAACAAGATCGCGCCGGCGATCGGCAGCCTGCCCGGCGTGGTGATCACCCCGCAGGCCGAGCTGCTGCCGACTGACTATCACTTTGCCTCGGCCCTGATGGGTCAGGTGAAGAAGGCGGTGATCGACCAACTCGACGGCCAGGCGGGCTGGCGGGTGGTCAGCGTCAACCAGAACAACGTGGACGTCGCGGTGCTGCACGAGGTGGAGCCGTCGCCGGCCGCGTCGGTCTCGATCAGCCTGGACCGGGCCGTGCAGAACGCCGCTCAGCATGCGGTGGACAACCAGAGCCGTCAGGCGATGATCGTGGTGATCAAGCCCTCGACCGGCGAGATTCTCGCCGTCGCGCAGAACGCTGCCGCCGATGCCGCCGGCCCCCTGGCCACCACCGGGCTCTACCCACCGGGGTCGACGTTCAAGATGGTCACGGCGGGCGCCGCCCTTGAGCGCGACTTGGCAAGCCCGAACACGCTCTTGGGTTGTCCCGGCAAGATCGACATCGGACACCGCACCATCCCCAACTACGGCGGGTTCGATTTGGGTGTGGTGCCGATGTCGCGGGCATTCGCCAGCTCCTGCAACACCACATTCGCCGAATTGGCCAGCCGAATGCCGCCGCGCGGTTTGACGCAGGAGGCCAGCCAGTACGGCATCGGGCTGGACTACCAGGTGGACGGCATCAGCACGGTCACCGGTTCGGTGCCGCCGACGGTCGATCTGGCCGAGCGCACCGAGGACGGCTTCGGTCAGGGCAAGGTGCTGGCCTCACCGTTTGGCATGGCCCTGGTCGCGGCCACGGTGGCCGCCGGGAAGACCCCGGTGCCGAAGCTGATCGAGGGACGGCCGACGACGATCACTGGCGACACCACACCGATCAGTGAGAAGGTGATCGACGATCTGCGCCCGATGATGCGACTGGTGGTGACTAACGGCACTGGTAAGGACATCGCCGACTGCGGCGCGGTGTTCGGAAAGACCGGTGAGGCCGAGTTCCCCGGCGGTTCGCATTCCTGGT
>DASQSQ010000519.1:0-5425 GCA_035642315.1 Mycobacterium sp. | reverse complement strand
TGATCGAAACTTCCAGTGTTCGCACCGCTATCGACGACGTCGGCTATCGGATAGCTGGACCTACGCCGTTGCGCATCGTTGGTGAGGCGACGCTTGGGGGCATCGGCCCCGCGGTTCTCGATACCGCCCGCAAAGTGCCGGGCGTCTCAGCGCTCGTGCCGGTCATCCGCGCGACGACGCTGGTACGCGACGGCGACCGCGAAACTACCGTGCTGGCTTTGGGACTCGACTGTTCGGCACGATGGATCATCGACCCGAAGGTCTGCCAACCCGGCCAAAAAGAACCACAGATCGTGGCGACGTCGACCACACTCGGCAAAACTTTAGGCAGGTCGCCAGCACTGGCGACCGACGTTGGGCAGCTGTCGCTGCCCAGGCTTCAGCGAATTCAACAGCTGGATAGCATCAACAACGGACGCGTTGTGCTGTTGCCACTCAGTACGGCTGAGGCACAATTCGCTCGACGTGACCAGGTCGACACCGTCTACGTGACCCTGGCCAAGAACTCGAGCGCATCGGAAGTCCAGGAACGGCTCGTCCACGCATTAGACGAATTAGGACCGGGGTTCAGGGTCCTCACCCGAAACGACCCCGCCGCTGGATTCAACGTCAACACAATGCTTTTCCCGATGCTCGCGATCTTTTCGCTGATCGCGGTTGGGGTGGGCGTCATCCTGATCGCGCAGCTAACCCGGCTTTCGGTCGAGGAACGTCGACGCGAAACCGCGGTCGCAGCCGCGCTGGGCGCATCGCCGCTATCCGTCCTCAGCGGGTTCCTCGCTGAGGCCGCTGTGCTTGGCGCGGCCGGATCGGTCATCGGAATCCTCCTCGGTATTGTCATCGCACGACCGGTCGTTGCCAGCGCCAGTGATCTGACGCAACGATTCGTTGGTGTCAACGTCCCGGTCGTGGTCGAGTCGAGCGTTGTCGTGGTCGGACTGGTCACCGGAGTGCTCTTGGCTGTCCTAGCCGCCATCATCCCTAGCCTGTCGGCGTCGAAAACCGCGATAGCGACCGAACTCTCCGGCCGTGCCGCCCACGAGTACGGCAAGTCGCGAAGCATCTGGCGGAGAGCGGCGGCGCTGCTCGCCATCGGAATCACGGGAGTCATCGTGGTGAGGCTGGCGACAATGTCCGGGGGCCTCGAGTCCTGGGAGGCCAGCTTCGCGAATGCCGGGACGGTAATCGCGGTAGTCGGACTGCTCTTGGCCGCAGCATATTTGAGTGCGCAGGCCATCGCGTCGATCCGGTTCCCGTCGGGCCGAACGCGCGGGGCAACGCTTTCCATAGCGCTCACCGGGTTGCGCGCCGATGAAACACGGACAACCGCGATTGCCGGCGCCGTCGCGGTACCCGTAGCGGTCGCGACGCTGCTCTCAGGATTTCTGCTCGCCATCGATCATGGCGTCGCCAACGTGGCTCAAGCGCAGGCGGAGGGGCGCCTGGTGGTCACCACCACGCGATTTACCGACTGGGGGGCGATGGACGCCAGATTTTCCCCCGACACGGTCGCGAAGCTGTCGTCCTTGCCGGGGGTTGCCGCCGTCGAGCGACTGGCGGAAATCGAGATCACCCTTCCGAATGGGTCATTGGCTTATGTCCGAGCCGAGGATCGACCGACGTTTTCTTTCCCGGTGCTCGCCGGGCAGGATCCAAAGTCAAGCCTGGACGTTGGTCGACTCGTCATCGGTGGCATTCTCGCCCGGGAGAACGGTATCCGCGTCGGCGACACAGTACTTCTCGGAAGCGGACCCAGAGCCCGGAGAGTAATTGTCGGCACGATTGTGGCGACCCCGGAAGTGGGCGGCCACCGGATCCAGATGCGTTACCAGCTGGCCGAGAGCATTTTCGGTCCGCAGCCCGCGAATTTGGTTTTCGTCAAGCCGGCCCCGACGGCGACGCTTGACCGAATTGCCGAAGAGATCGAGTCCAGTCACTTCAACCAACCGCTCAAGACAGTACGTGCCGCCGGGTACCGAGCCGCCGTCGTCAGCGGCGAATCCCGCTTTCTCACACCGCTAAACACACTGAAATACGGTCTGCTCGCGATCGCCTTCGTGTCGGTGTCGGCAACCCTGCTGTTGCTCGGAATACGGCGACGACGCGAGGTAGCCCTCATCCAGGCACTCGGCGCCACCCCAGCCAAGGTGTTCGCCGTAACGACCATCGAAGCCGTCGTCGCCAGCGCAGCGGGCGCCCTACTGGGCGGGTTGCTGTCCATTGCGATCATCGACGCCGTTCGACGGGTTGCGGTCGTCGACGTGGGTTCCGTTACCCCCCTGATATTTCCGTTGTCAGAAGCAACGAAATACGCGGTGCTCGCCATCCTTGCAGCGGTGTTGGCAGCGGTCGCCCCCGCCTGGAAAAACACCCGATCCGCACCGGCGTCCGAGCTTCGGGACGAGTAACCCGCTTCGGGCCGTCAGCCTCGGCTCTGCGCGTCGCGCACCGCTTGCCGTATTCGACCGAGGCCCGCGACTCGGGCGATTCTGCCGACGAGGACCGGCGCGACGCCGCTGAGCGCAGCGCCCAGCCGCTCGCCGCCGGCAGCCACCACTACCTCGGGGCGATCCCGCTCGATCGCCCGAACCACAGCCCGCGCGACGTCCTGCGGGGAACTCGTACCGGCATACCACGGCAAGGTGAGTCCGGTCCGGGCGAACATTCCCGCGTCGCGAACACCCGCAGGAGAGACCGTCGAGACACCGACGCCTGTTCCGTGCAGCTCTTGTCGCAGCGCTAGCCCTAGCCCGCGTAGTCCCCACTTCGTGGCCGCATAAACGCTGCTGTTGATCGGTGTCGCGACAAGTCCGGCCACCGAGCCGATGAAGACGATGTGACCTGCTCCGCGCTGTTTCATCGAGGGCAGCGCGGCGCGCGAAAGTGCAGCGGGTGCAAGGAGGTTGATCCGGATCGCTTCCTCGAGAGCCTCATCGCTCGCGTCCGCCAGGTCCTGCGGGACATCGATGCCGGCGCAGGCCACGAGAACATCCACGGGTCCGGCATGGCCCAGCAACTCGCGTATCTCTGCCAGGTTGGTCAAGTCGGCGGCAAAGCCCCGTGCCGGCGGACCCAGGTCGGCGACCAAGCGTGCGAGCTCCGCTTGACGTCGGCCCGTGAGCGTGAGAGCACAACCGCGCGTTGCCAACTCACGAGCGATCGCTTCCCCGATGCCTCCGGTGGCGCCGGTCAGCAGGACGCTTCGCCCTTCGAGTCGCATGCTCAAAACCGATAGGTGGCGCAGCCGACCTGCACACCCGACCCGACACTCACAATCAACGCGATGTCGCCTGGCTTCACAAGCCCCTGCCGCCGGGCCTGCTGCAGCGCCTGCGGTAGACACGAGGAGAATGGGTCGGCTTGGGCGGCCAGGTCGACGAATCGCGAGCTCGGGATGTTAAGGCGTGCCGCGAGTTCGGTGCGGTCCGCGTCGGTCAGGTATGGCGGGAACACGACAGCTATCTCGGAGCAGTCAATCTCTTCGAGTTTCAGCAGTTCCTCGACAGCAGCGGGAATACAGTCCAGATAGTGCGTCGCCAGGTTCGGATCGCGGTCGACCTGTAGCCAGCTCTGTCCTTCTCGGCGCTGGAAATACGTTGCGAGCGCTTGGCCGTACTCCGGGTGGTGATGAAAGACGAAGCGGCCGAAGCCCTCTGTGTCGCCGGCCCTGCCCAGCATCACAGCCGAGCCTGTTTCGCCGAGACCATACAACGGGTGGTCGCCGTCGGCGCTGTTGTTTTCGATTTCCGAAGCCACGACCATCGCGTGTTCGGCCCTTCCAGCGCCGATCATTTGGGCAGCGACATGGCACGCGTTGAGGAACCCGACCGCGCCGTTGAGCACATCGAAGGCGAAAGTCTTTGGACTGTCGGGCGATTCGATGTCGTCATTGATCCCGAGCTCGCCGGCGACAAGTGCCGCTATTGCTGGTTCGGCTATGTACTCGTCCCGGTACACCCCGGCGTAGAGGATCAGATCGAGCGTTGTCGGGTCGATTCCGCTCTGGTCCAGGCACGCTGTCGCGGCCTGCACCGCGAGGCCGACCGCACTGCGAGGCGCGGACTGAACGGCAGGGGCGGTGCCGACCCCTTCGATTCGCACCCGGGGTATCGCCGGTGCCTCGGCTGGTCTCTGGCTGGTCGAGAAGCTGTGGCTGCGTCGGCCGTTGGGCGTTCTGCGCATCCGAGCCGGGAGGTCGTCGAACGTGTACAACGCGGTGCCCACCGTCGTTCCCGAGCCGCTGATGCCGAAGACGACGTTGTCGCCAGACTTGATCCGGTTGGCCTGGATCTGGTCGGCGAGGGCGACGAAATGTGTTGTGCTGGCGGTGTTACCCCTCTCCGCCAAATTATTGATGACGTTGCCCGAGTGAGCGGCGGCGTCTCCGAACATCTGGTTCACCGCGTAGACGGCGTCGTTGAGCGACGCTTTCGACGTCTGGTGCATGACGATGTGATCGCAGTGCTCAAGCCGCCACCCGTGCCGCTTCATCACGGCGGCGACGTATGGCACGGTGCGTTTGACCGCCGTGGCGGTTGCGGCGATGGAGTCGACAGTCATGATCGCGCCGCCTTGGGGGCCATTGCTCGCCTTGGCGACGCAGACGGTGCTGTATCGACTGAGCGTGGCCATATCGATGTCGTGGAAGCCGACGCGGCCGTTGGGACCACGCTCCAGAACCACCGCGGCACCGACGTCACCAACGGTCAAGCACGCGAGTCGCGGGTCCATCGGCCCTTCGATTTCCCGCTGCGCGGTCTCGGCGATATGGCTGACGTATTCGCCGCTGACCACCAGTGCGCGCTGGACCGTTCCGGTCTGCAAAAACGCGTCGGCCACGGCAACGCCGGTGAACATCCCGGCACATGCATTGGAGATGTCAAAAGCCATCGCATTGGTCAGTCCGCATTGCGCCAGCAACCGGGCCGCGGTGCTGGGCTCGAACATGATCTGCCCCGGTCCGTCATAGCGGGAGATGTTGCAGCAGATGACCAGATCAATCTCGTCGGCCGCGTAGCTCGACCGTGCCAGGCAGTCGGCCACCGCGTTTCGGGCCAGGTCGATCGAGAACTCGCCGGGCCCGACCACCCGCCTGCTCACGATGCCGGTCAGGCGTTGCAACGGTATGCCGATGTCGTTGACGCATCCGGCGAGGACGGTCTCGGTCGACACCGACTCCGCGGGCAGGTACGTGCCGATGCTTTCGATCACCGTGTTTCGCGTCTGCTCGTCGCTGGGGCGCGCCGGTGTCGCCGGACCCGGTGCGGGGAGGTCGTGCTCGACCCGGACCGAGCTGACGACCTCGCGGCCGTTTATCGGTTGCGCAGCCTCTTCGAGGTCTGGCGCGCCGTCGGCGGCCTGGTCGTATTCGGCAGCCAGCTCGGCGATCGTGCCGAATAAGAACACCGACTCCGGCCGCAGCGGC
>DASQSQ010000518.1:0-12884 GCA_035642315.1 Mycobacterium sp. | reverse complement strand
ATGCCGCCGTGCTCAGACCGATCGCACCGAGACCACCGGTGATCAGGTAGCTGCGATCACCGCGCGGCGCAAGCGGAGTCGGCATCTGGCAGACGATCTTGCCGATGTGCCGCGCCTGCTGCATGCGGCGGAACGCCGTCCGAGCCTCCGTCAGCGGGTAGATCTCGGCGGGCAGTGGCGTCCACTCCCCCTTGGCCAACCCTTCTGACACCTCGCTGAGCAAGGTGCGAATGCGTTCGGGTTCGGTGAACATCACCGTGTCCAACGCGACGATCTCGTAGGCGATGTCGGGTCGGGCCTCGGCCATCTGCGCATGCGTCCAGATGTCGCGCTTGGCGATCTCGGCGAAACGGCCGTCCTTGGCGGTGGCCCGGACGGTCGCCTCGACGAACCCTTCGCTGGTCAGGCTGTTGAGCACCACATCAACGCCGGCACCGTCGGTGTCCGCGAGGATCTGGTCGGCGAAATCGGTTGTGCGCGAGTCATACACATGCTTCACGCCGAGCTTGCGCAGCGTCGCCCGCTTGAAGGTGCTCGCCGTCGCGTATACCTCTGCACCGTGTTGTTGCGCCATCTGGATGGCGGCCAATCCGACACCACCACTGGCGGCGTGGATGAGTACCTTGTCGCCGGGATTCAGCTTCGCCCAGTCGAACGAGAGCCGAACCGTGAGCGCCGCGGCCGGAATGGTCGCGGCGTCAACCGCGCTCACCCCGTCCGGGATCGGCGCCAGGAACTGGGCCGGCACGTTGAACCGGCTGGCGAAAGCACCCTGCATGGAGCCATAGACCCGCTGACCGACCTCCAGTCCGGTCACGCCCTCGCCCAATTGGGTGACGGTGCCGGCGAAGTCGCCACCGACCGGCCCCGGGTCACCCGGGTAGAGGCCCAACACGTTGAGCACATCGCGGAAGTTCAGGCCCGCGGCCTCAACCCGGACCTGCACGTAGCCCTCGTCCGGCGCCGACACTTCGGCCTCGGTGAGACGCAGATTGTCGATCGCGCCGCGCTCGGTCGGGAGCAGGGCGTAATCATCTGCGCGCGGCACGGTGAGGTGACCGCTACGCGACCACTGCAGCAACCGGGACGCTAACGCTTTTCCTTGACGCAGCGCGAGTTCCGGCTCGTTCACGGGTGCACCGAGAAGACCGGCCAGCAACTGCACGGCTTCCGGTGATCCGTCGTGATCGACCAGCTTGCTGCGTAACGCGGGCTCCTCGTTGAGGATGGTGCGCCCGAGTCCCCACAACGCCGCCTGCACCGGATCGACAGGTTCGCCGGATTCGGTCGCCACCGCTCGTTCGGTGATGATCCACAGCCCGCCGGGAAGTTTCACCGGCCCGTTGCCCTGCAGGGTGTGCACGGCGCTGAGCAGCTGGGAGATCTCGGCTTCCAGCCGTGCAGCAGAATCACTGCTCGACTCTTGTGCACTCGGTCCGGTGCTGCGCCAGACGATGCCGGAGATCGGCATGCCGCGCTCTTGGGCCTGTGTCAACAGCTGCCCCAGGAGCTCCGGATCCATAGTCCGGTCAAATGAGATGCAGCCAGGCAGCTCGGCCGCCAATTCGCTGAAGCCGGCCACCAGCCAAGTGCCGCTGACGTTTCCGGCGTCTTCGCCCGCCGGCGGAAGTGGCACCTCATGCCAGCCGAGGCTGTACAGCAGCCGGGTGGCGTCGCCGCCGAGCCCGCGCAACAGCGCCTCTCGCGGCGCACGTTTGACCGTGAACTCGCGAATCCCGCCCAGTTGGCGGCCATCCCGGTCGACGAAGTCGAGATCGAAGACCTGGGTTTCGCTCATCAGTTCACTGGTGTGCCACTTTGCGCGGCAGTAGAACCGGCGAGGCATCTTCTCCCGCACCATCACTTGCCCGTAGCGCAGCGGCAAGAACAGGTCGTTGACGCCCTGTTCGGCCGCGAGAAGTGCCGGGAACGCGGGGAAGGCCACGCCGGTGCACAGGTCCATCAGGACCGGGTGCATCGGCTCGGTCCCGAGCTGTTCGGACAGTTCTTCGCCGACGGAAATGTCGCCGATCGCCTCACCCTCACCGAGCCACAGCGACTTCAGCGATCCGGACCAGTTGGGCCCCCACGACAGTTCCATGTCGGCGAAGGTCTCGAACAGCTCCTGCGGACGCATGCGCTCCATCCGCTCGATCGCCGCGTCCACGGGATCCGCGGGTTCGGCTGCCGGTTCGTCCTCCACACCGGAGACCGCGGTCCCGTCGGCGTTCAACGACCATTCGGCGTCGCGAACGCCGTATGGGCGGCTGTGCACCTGGAATTTCCAGCCGCCGCCCTGGTCGAGTGGATGCAGCGTCAGCTGCACCTCGCGAGAAGCCTTCTCGGGCAGGATGATCGGCTCGTAGAAGAAGACCTCTTTGACGTGCGCCGGCGTACCAACGGCGGCCAGAGCCATCGCGGCGTAGGTGGCACCGGGAACAACGACGGTGCCGTAGATGACGTGATCCGACAGCCACGGTTGTGATTTGACCGACAGCCTGCTGGTGTAGACGGAGTCGCCGGAGGCGAGATCCTTTGCACTACCGAGCAACCCGGACACCGCAGGACCGTCGATGGTGATAGCAGAGGTCTTCGGCCAGAAGCGGCGGCGCTGGAACGGATAGGTGGGCAGCTCCAGCCTGTGGCCCTGTTGTTGATGCAGTGCAGCGAAATTGGGACGATGGCCGCTGACATACGCTGTCGCAAGCGCATCGGCGATCTGGCGACGGTCGCCGACGCCCTTGCGTAGGGAGACGATCGCACGCGGCGCGGCCAGATGCTCCGGCCACACCTGCACCGCAGCCCCGGTCAGAACCGGCTGCGGACCGATCTCCATCAACACCGAGCATCCCAGCGCCGCTACCGTGCGCACGCTTTCGGCGAACTGCACGGGCTGGCGGGAATGCCGCCGCCAGTACTGGGCGTCCAGCGGAGTTTCCGCGGTGAGGATGGCGCCGGTCCGGTTGCAGACCAGCGGCAACGTCGGCACACCGAACTCCAACCCCGCTGCGTACGACTCAAATTCACCGAGCACCGGGTCCAGCAACTCCGAGTGGAAGGCATGGCTGGTTTCCAGCCACGTGCAGCGGATCCCGTCATCGGCAAATTTGGCGACGATCTGTTCCAGGTCCTCTTCCGGACCCGAAAGCACGGTGTTGGGGCCGTTGTATGCGCCGACCGACACCCGAGGGAACTCGCCGGCGACCTGCTCGACCTGTTTGGGGTCGGTGAACACCGCCACCATCCGCCCACCGGCGGGCAGACTGCCGAATAGCCGACCGCGCTCGGCCATCAACCGCGCCCCGTCCTCGAGGCTGAACACGCCGGCCACACATGCCGCCGCGTACTGGCCCACGCTGTGCCCCAACACCACATCGGGCTCGATGCCCCAGGACTGCCACAGCCGGGCCAGGCCCATCTCGATGGCGAACAGCGCCGGCTGCGCAAACGAGGTGTGCTTCAAAGTTTTTCCGGTTTCAACGGCCTCCGCGCCGGTTTCACGGTCAGTGGCGAACAGCACCTCCAGCAACGGACGCGGCAGGATCTCGCTGACTGCGTCCGCGCAGCGCTTCACGGTCTCGGCGAAAACCGGCTCAGCGTCGAACAATTCGCGCGCCATCCCCGGATACTGGCTACCCTGCCCGGTGAACAGCCAGGCCGTCGTCGGGCGGTCAGTGCACTCGCCGCGCACCACACCGGGTCGCAGCCGGTTCTCGGCCAGCTCCGCCAGGCCCTCGCTCGCGCTCTGCAGCGTGTCCACAACCAGCGCGGCCCGGTGTTCGAAATGCGAACGACCCACCCCGGCCGTGAGGCACACCTCGGCGATGTCGGCCTCCGGGTGGTTGCCCAACCACGACCCATACCGCTGCGCCAACTCCACCAGCGCCTCCGGTGAGCGCGCCGACAGCGCCAGCACATTCACCGACTCTTCTGGAGCCTCTGACTCCGGCACCACGTCGTCAGCCGGATGTTCGTCGGGAGTCGCCGCCGATGCCGGCGCCTCCTCGATCAACACGTGTGCGTTCGTGCCGGTGAACCCGAAGGAACTCACCCCGGCGCGTCTCGGCCGGCCGTTGGCCTCCCAGGGAGTCGACTTGTCGACGACCTTGACCGGCAACGAATCCCACGGGATATGCGGCGACGGGTTGTCGAAGTGCAGGCTCTGCGGCAGCAATCCGTGCTGCAACGACAACACGACCTTGATCAGACCGGCGGCACCGGATGCCGATTCGAGGTGGCCGATGTTGGTCTTCACCGATCCCATCAGCAGCGGCCGGTCCGAGTCGCGGGCCGCACCGTAGACAGCCCCGGCCGCCTGCACCTCGATCGGGTCACCCAGCGGGGTACCCGTGCCGTGCGCCTCGAGGTAGTCGACATCTCCGCCGGCCAGACCGGCGCGGGCCAGCGCTGTGGCGATAAGTCGTTGCTGTGCACCACCATTGGGCACCGTCAAACCGCTGGATGCGCCGTCCTGGTTGACGGCAGTGCCCGGGATGACGGCGGCAACCCGGTCGCCGTCGCGCACCGCATCGCTGAGCCTCTTGAGCACCAGAATTCCGCAGCCTTCGCTACGGACGTAGCCGTCGGCCGACGCGTCGAAGGTCTTGCACCGCCCAACGGGCGAAAGCATCCTGGCGCGAGAGGCGGCGACAATGGTTACCGGACTCAGCAAGACGTTCACACCGCCGGCCAGCGCCAGGTCGCAGTCACCGGAGTGCAGCGCCTGGCAGGCCTGATGAACGGCCACCAGAGACGAGCTGCACGCGGTATCGACCGCCACTGCCGGTCCTTCGAGGCCGAGCGCGAAGGCAACCCGACCCGAGATCGCGTTGAGCGCATTGCCGGTGATGAAGTAGGGCTCGATTTTGTCGATCGACTCGGCGGACAGCAGGTGCGCATACTCGTTGGCGGCCACCCCTGCGAAGATGCCGGTTCGGCTGCCGCGCAGTGCGGACGGCGCGTACCCAGCCCTTTCGAGGGCTTCCCACACCGTTTCGAGCATCAGCCGCTGCTGCGGCTCGATCCAGACGGCTTCGCGGGGAGAGATGCCGAAGAATTCGGGATCGAATCCGTCGATTCCGTCGAGGAATCCGCCGAAGCGCGTGTAGGTCTTGCCCGCAGTATCCGGATCCGGGTCGTAAAACTCGTCGATGTCGAACCGGTCCTCCGGGACTTCCCGGATCGCATCGACTCCGTCGGACAAGACCTCCCAGAACGCTTCCGGATTGGGTGCACCCGGGAAACGGCACGACACGGCAACGATCGCGATCGGCTCATCGGTGCGCGTCGTTACCGCTGTTGCCAGCGAAGGCCCCGATTTTGCCTGCTCGCTGAGACCGAGCACGTCGCCGAGCAGGTAGTCCACCACATCCGACAGGCGTGGGTAATCCATCGCCAGGGTCGCCGGGATCTGCTTGCCCACCCCCTGCTCGATGCGCCGGCGCAACTCGACCGCCATCAACGAATCCATGCCGAGATCGAAGAAGCCGGCGTCCTCGCGGATCTCCGCGGGATCGACTCGGGTCACCTCCGCCACCGCGTCGCGCAGGTAATTCGCGAGAAGTTTTCTGCGCTGCTGCACCGGGGCGTTGGTGAGCTGCTCGACGAGCTGGGTCTTCCCCGACGCCGTCAGCGCCGGCGCCACGTCGGGCACCTCCCGCGCTACTTCCGCCAGGAATGCCCGCCGGCCCCCTTGTTGGTAGAGCGGCAGGAATCGGGCCCAGTCGATCCGGGCCACAATTCCTTGTACGTAGCCGGGCACTGCACCCTGCGCGGACGAAGCCGCCAGCAGATCGGTCAGACCTGCCAGCGCATCGGCAGGTGACAACGTCTTGATCCCGCGCTGTTCCAGTTTCTTTCGCGCCTCCGCGTCGGCCATGCCCGCCGACCACGGACCGAAGTTCACGCTGATCGCAGCGACGCCCTGCGCACGCAGACGCCAGGACAGTCCGTCGAGGAAGGCGTTCGCCGCGCCGTAGGCAGTTTGACCGAAGCCACCCCACACCGAGGCGATCGAGGAGGTGCTGATGAAGAAGTCCAGCTGCAGGTCGGCCGCCGCTTCGCTCAAATACCAAGCACCCCAGACCTTTCCAGCGAAAACTCGGTCTACTTCCGCGTCATCCAGGGATGACAGCGGAGTGGTTCCGATCTCGCCTGCGGCATGGACGATACCGGCCAACGGCGGCAGTTCGGCCCCCACGGTGGCCAGTAGTCGTGCGACGTCGTGCGCATCGGCCACGTCGGCCGCGATGACACGCGTTTCACAACCGTGCTGTTCGCGAATCGCGTCGATGCGCCGTTGCGCCGCCTCGCTGGGCGAGCGCCGGCTGGTCAGCACCAGATGCCGGGCGCCGTTCACGGCTAGGTATCCGGCGATCTCCAGTCCGATCGAGCCCAGGCCGCCGGTCACCAAGTACGTTGCGTCGGAACGCAATGCCAGCGGTGTTGCGCCCGGCGTCTCGCCCCGTCTGACGAGCCGGGGAACATAGACCGCACTATCACGCAGCGCTAGCTGGTCTTCGCCACGCTGTGCGGCAACCAGGTTGACGAACTGCGACCATTCGTCGGCGGTGCCTTTAGCCAGATCTGCCAGGCCGCCCCACATTTGCGGATACTCGAGCGACGCCGCACGACCGAATCCCCACAGGCAACTCTGGTTAGGCGAAACGGCGTCCGCGTCGGTGACTCGTTGCGCGCCAAGGGTTACCACCCAGATGGGGCGACGGAGTTCAGCGGCAGCCGCGGCGCGGAAGAGTCGCCGGGTTCCGCCCAGTACTCGGTGTTGCATGCGCAACAGTGACTGCATCGATGGTGCGGTGTCGGAGTCGAGAGCCGCGACATGCACGATGCGTAGCGTCGGTTCGTCGGCGACCGCGGCGCGCAACGCGGCCTCGAGCTGTTCCTCATCCGCGTCGGATGCCGGCAATGCGAGAATCCGATGGTGTTGCCCGAGCGCACTCAGCGCATCGACCAAAGGCTGAACCGTATCCGCATTATCGGCGACGAGGAGCCACGTAGATTCCTCGCTGACTTGGGCATCCGAGCCTGCGGCAGAGGACTTCTCCCAGCGAATCTCATAGCGCGCGTCCGAGATCGACTTATTCTTACGCTGTTGATTATGTTGTGCGGCAAGCCGTGTCAGCACATCAACGGTCTGATGACTGTCACCCGCACCGCCAAGCAGAGCGGCGAGCTCGTCGATTCGCCCCTCTTCGAGGAGTCGGACGGTCTCGCTCGTCGTCTCGAGGTGGGAATTCTGGGTGGGCAGGTCCCGATTATCGCGATACCAGTACTGGCGACGCTGGAACGGATACGTCGGCAGATCGAGCTTTCGCGCCGGTCCCTGCCGCACAGCGCCAAAGTCGGGCAGGTGACCTAGGACGTATGCGTCAGCAAGGGCTTCGGTGATCTGGCGGTGGTCGGCGGTGTTTCGACGCAGCGACGCGATCGCTCGCGGTGTGGTGGCCGGGTCAGGCCATGCCCGCAGAGCAGCGGCGGTGAGCACCGGTTGCGGACCGATCTCTAGCAGCACTTTGCAACCCAAATCAGCAAGGGTGCGAACGCTTTTAGCGAATTCCACCGGCTGCCGCGCGTGGCGACGCCAGTAGTTGCCATCCAGCTTCTGGCTCCGGCCGATCCCGGAGCCGGTGCGGTTGCACACCAAAATCCGTTGTGGCGAGCTGTAATTGAACTGGTCCGCGTACGACTCGAACTCGTCGAGGATCGGATCCAGCAGTGCCGAGTGAAACGCGTGGCTGGTTTCTAGCCAGTCACAACGGACGCTATCGGCCGTCAACCGTGCCACCGCCTGCTCCAGATCCTTTGCAGGCCCGGACAGCACGGTGTTAGCGCCGTTGTAGGCGGCGACCGATAGGCTTGGGAACTCGTCGGTCAGGCTCTCGACGCGCTCGGCGGCGGTGAAGACCGCGACCATCCGACCGCCGGCAGGCAAACTGCCGAACAGGCGGCCGCGCTCGGCCATCAGCCGCGCGCCGTCCTCGAGGCTCAACACGCCCGCGACGCACGCGGCCGAATACTGGCCGACGCTGTGGCCCAGCACGACGTCGGGGTCGAAGCCCCACGCCTGCCAGAGCCGAGCCAGGCCCATCTCCACCGCGAACAAGGCGGGCTGTGCGTAGGAGGTCTGCCGCAGCGTCTCTTCATTGTCCGGGCTATCGGCATCGAAAATGACGTCCAGCAACGGCTTTTCGAGTACGTCAGCGACTACTGCCGCGCAACGAGTCAATGTCTCGGCGAAAATCGGCTCGGTGTCGAACAGCTCCCGGGCCATGCCGGGGTACTGGCTGCCCTGGCCGGTGAACAGCCACGCTGTCTTCGGCGGGGCATCGGACACTCCCCGTACTAGACCAGGTGCCGGACGGTCGTCCGCGAGTGCACCGAGCAACTCACTGCCTGATTCCTTCGAATTGACCACCAATGCGGCGCGGTGCTCGAAGTGTGCTCGCCCCACCCCGGCGGTCAAGCACACGTCCGCCAGGGTGGCCTCCGGGTGCTCATCTATCCAGCTGCGGTACTGGTCGGCAATCTGAACCAATGCCTCAGGTGTGCGCGCCGATATCGGCAAGATGCTGAACCGGCGGTCGCCGTCCTGGTCGGTCGGCTCCGGTGCCGCCGCGATCGGGGCTGGTGCGGCGGGCGCTTCCTCGAGGATGACGTGCGCGTTGGTTCCGGCGAACCCGAACGAGCTGACTCCCGCAATACGCGGCCGACCGTTGCGTTCCCAGGGCGTGGCGTCCTGCACAACCCGCAGCGCAAGTCGATCCCAGGGAATGTGCGGCGACGGGTTTTGGAAGTGCAGATGCGGTGGCAGTAACTCGTTCTCGAGGGACAAGATGACCTTGATGACGCCCGCGATGCCCGCGGCCGCTTCCAGGTGCCCGATGTTCGTCTTCGCCGAGCCGATCAACAGCGGGTCGCTCGCCTCGCGACCCTCACCGAGGACCGCACCGGCCGCCTGAGCCTCGATCGGGTCACCCAGTGACGTACCGGTCCCGTGTGCCTCCAGGTAGTCGACATCGGCCGCTACGAGACCGGAGCGATTCAGTGCATCGGCGATAACCCGTTGCTGCGCAACGCCATTCGGTACCGTCAAGCCACCCGATGCGCCGTCCTGGTTGATCGCGCTGCCCCGGATCACGGCCCGAATCCGGTCGCCGTCGCGGATCGCATCCTCCAGACGCTTGATGACGATGACACCGCAGCCCTCACCGCGCACGTAGCCATCCGCGGCCGCATCGAACGTCTTGCACCGACCGTCGGGCGCGAGCATGCGCGCGTGGGAGAAGGTGATCATCGTCGCGGGGGTGAGCAGGACGTTCGCACCGCCGGCCAGCGCGAGGTCGCATTCCCCCAACCGCAGCGCTTGGCATGCCTGATGAATTGCCACCAACGACGAGCTGCATGCCGTGTCGACGGCGACCGCCGGGCCCTGCAGCCCCAACCGGAAGCTGATCCGGCCCGCCGCTGCGGCACTCGACGTGCCGATTGCCATATACGCTTCGATCTCGGGGAAAGTGAGCTCGCCCGATGCCATTCCCAGGTAATCGTGGGTCGCCAAACCGACGAACACACCAGTGTTCGTATTCGCCAAAGCCGTTGGTGCGGTACCCGAATGCTCCACCGCGCGCCACGCCGTCTCCAGCAGGAGCCGATGCTGCGGGTCTAACATCCTGACCTCGCGCGTCGACATACCGAAGAACGGCGCATCGAACCCCGTCACGTCATCGACGAAACCCGCCCGACGCGTCGCAACCTTCCCGGGCGTGTCGGGATCCGGGTCGAAGAATTCGTCGACATCCCACCGGTCGGCGGGCACCTCGGATATCGCGTCCCGGCCTTCACGCAGTACCTGCCAGAACTCGTCCGCGTCCGCGGCACCCGGGAAACGCGCCGCATAGCCGACGATCGCAAAACCCGGCTGCTGACCATCGACGGATGCCATGGCGTTGTCCTCTCTGCCTGCGGACTGTGAAGATGCTATGAAGATTCGATCGCCGCGCGCGGCCCGCTTGCGCAACGGAATTGCCCCCGCCACCCCAGTATTGCAAGCGCGGCGCGGCACCGTGCGCCGCACACCGGGCACCGTACCGCAAGGTACGGCCGTGGACCCGCGTCCCGCGCCGGATTTTCGATGTCAGCGTCGGCGTGCCCGTGTACGTCCGCGACGCTCATAGCCAAGGGGGCTATCTTAGGTCTCGCTACCGCCGTGGCCGGAACTGAGCCGTTCAAATCCGGGAGGACGAACTTTTGCGCATCGGGAAAATTACCGTCGGCTCACTCAATGAGTGGACGCTGACCCCCGGCACAGTCACCTCGTGGCACCCGACGGCCGCGGCTGCCGAAAAGGCCCGGCAAGCGCCGGTCAGCTCCGTGCCGATCAGCTACATGCAGGGCCAACATCTCCGTAATTATTGCCAACGGACAGCCGCGGACCTCAGCTTTTCCCGGCAAATCATCGGTAGTTGTGATGTGCCCGGCCAGTGTGACATTGCTGCCATGGATCAGGCCCTCAACACATACCTGCGTCGGCATGACACGTTCCGGAGTTGGTTCGAGCACACCGGTGACGGGAAGTTCATCAGGCATTCGATCAGCGATCCGGCTGATATTGAATTTGCGCCGATCAATCACGGCCACATGACGGCTGACCAAATACGAGCTCATGTCGTGGCCATACCGAACCCGCTGGAGTGGGGCTGTTTCACATTCGGGATAATCCAGACCGAGGATTACTTCACGCTCTTTGCCGCCATGGATCATGTCCACGGAGACGCGACGTTGATCGGCACAACGATGCTGGAAGCCAACGGAATGTATTCGGCGTTGAGCGAACGCGGTGAGGCCCTTACGCTTCCCGATGCGGGCAGCTTCGACGATTTCTGCACCCGCGAACGCGAGTACACGTCATCGTTGACCGCCGATTCGCCCGGGGTACGCGCCTGGATTGACTTCGCCGAGAACAACAACGGTGGTTTTCCCGAATTCCCACTCCCGCTGGGTAACCCATCGGAGTCGACTAGCAGTTACATGACCTCTGAAGTCCTGATGGGCCCAGCACAGACGGAGCGATTCGAATCGGCCTGCGCGGCGGCCAGCGCGCGCTTTGTCGGCGGCTTGTTTGCCTGCCTCGGCCTGGTGGAACACGAGTTCACGGGCGCTCTCACGTATCACGGGCTCACTCCGAGGGATTCCCGCACAGCCGGCGACAATTTCATGACGCAGGGTTGGTTTACCGGCTTGATCCCGATCACCGTTCCGATAGCTGCGACCTCGTTCAGCGATGCCGCATGGGCGGCGCAGGCTTCTTTCGATTCAGCTCTGGACATAGCGAAGGTGCCGTATTACCGGGTATTGGAATTGGCGCCGTGGTTGCGCTGGCCGCGGACTAACTTCCCGGTGTCGAACTTCTTCCATGGCGGCGCTGCTCCGCTCAACGCTATTCTCGCCGCAGCCGACCTGGGCCTTGCGAACAATATCGGAATCTACCCTGACGGCCGTTATTCGTATCAACTGACGATGTATACATTTCGCTACGGCGAGGGCACGGTCATGGCGATCATGCACCCCGACAACCCGGTCGCCCTGAAATCAGTTACCCGCTACATGGAGGCGATGAAGTCTGTGTGTGCGCGAGTCGCTGACAGCGGGCACTGGGGGCGCGTCGCATAGCGTGGGGCAACTCGATGGCCAGGGCTTTCTGAAGGTGATTTCGGGGCGGTGAGGGCGATATGCAACGACTAGCCAACTTCGTGGTGCGGTGGCCATGGGTCGTCATAGGGCTCTGGGTCGCGATTGCGGTCGCGTTGCCGCTGACGTTGCCATCCCTCAACGAGATGGCCCAGAAGCATCCGCTCGCTATCTTGCCCAGCGATGCTCCGTCGAGCGTCACCGCTCGAAAGATGACCGAGGCGTTTCACGAATCGGGCACAGAAGACCTCGTGTTGGTGGTGCTGACCGACGACAAAGGGCTTGGCAAGGCAGACGAAGCCACCTACCGCCAACTGGTGAACGCGCTGCGCCAGGACACCCGAGATGTGGTGATGTTGCAGGATTTCATCAGCACGCCGCCGCTGCGTTCGATCGTGACCAGCAAGGACAACAAAGCTTGGGTGCTGCCGGTCGGCGTGGCGGGCGAATTGGGCACACCGCGCTCCTACGCCGCCTTCAACCAGATCAGCGACATCGTCAGACACTCCGTCGCCGGATCAGGCATGACGGTTAATGTCACCGGGCCCGCGGCCACCGTCGCCGACCTCACGGTCGCCGGCGAACGAGATCGGCTTCCCATCGAGCTGGCGATCGGCGTGCTGGTGCTGATTGTTTTGCTGGTGGTTTACCGCAGCGTGGTCACCATGCTGCTGCCCTTGATGACGATCGGGATATCCCTGGTGATTGCCCAGTCGGCGGTGGCCGGCTACTCCGGCCTGACTGGCACGGGTGTCTCGAACCAATCCATCGTGTTTCTGAGCGCGATCATGGCCGGCGCCGGAACGGATTACGCGGTCTTTCTCATTAGCCGCTATCACGACTATCTGCGGCGGGGTGAAGATTTCGATCAGGCAGTCAAGCGGGCAATGGTGTCAATCGGAAAAGTGATTGCCGCATCCGCCACCACCGTGGGAATCACTTTTCTCCTGATCAGCTTCGCCCGAATGGGTGTGTTCCAAACGGTCGGAATCGCGTCGGCGATTGGGGTCGGCGTGGCATTCCTGGCCGGGGTGACGTTGCTGCCGGCGATTCTGGTGCTCGCCGGTCCACGCGGCTGGGTCAAGCCACGGCGCGAACTGACCGCCCGGTTCTGGCGACGTTCGGGCATCCGCATTGTGCGTCGGCCGAGGGCACATCTCGTTGCCAGTGTGCTTGTG
>DASQSQ010000517.1:0-13249 GCA_035642315.1 Mycobacterium sp. | reverse complement strand
ATCTCGTCGGTGCTCGGCACCCGCGGCGAGTGGATGTCGTAGACACCCGGCCCCACGCTGTTGGAGAAGCCGATCGAGTTCAGGTCGTCGAGCACCTCCATGTGCGAGCGGGCCGCCTCGATGGACGTGACGTCGGCGTCCAGGTCGGCGATCGCGCCGATCACCTCACCGAACTCCGAGTAGCACAGGTGCGTGTGGATCTGCGTCGCGTCGGAGACACCCGACGTCGCCAGCCGGAAGGAGCCGACTGCCCAATCCAGGTAGGCCTGCTTGTCGGCGTCGCGCAGCGGCAGTAGCTCCCGCAGCGCGGGCTCGTCGACCTGGATCACCGCGATGCCGGCGGACTGCAGGTCCACCGTCTCGTCGCGAATCGCGAGTGCCACCTGGTTGGCGGTGTCGGCCAGCGGCTGATCGTCGCGCACGAACGACCACGCCAGAATCGTGACCGGACCGGTGAGCATGCCCTTGACCGGCTTGTCGGTCAGCGACTGGGCGTACTTGGCCCATTCCACCGTCATCGGGTGCTGCCGGGTGACGTCACCGTAGAGGACCGGCGGGCGCACGCAGCGGCTGCCGTACGACTGCACCCAGCCGTTCTTGGTGGCAAAAAAGCCATCCAGCTGCTCGGCGAAGTACTGCACCATGTCGTTGCGCTCCGGCTCGCCGTGCACCAGCACGTCCAGACCCAGCTGCTCTTGCAGCTTGATCACATCGGCGACCTCAGACTGCATCCGGCGGGTGTACTCGGCCTCGTCGATCTCACCGGCGACCAGCGCGGCGCGGGCCTTGCGGATCTCGACGGTCTGCGGGAACGACCCGATCGTGGTCGTCGGCAGCGGCGGCAGGTGCAGGCGGTCGTTCTGCGCCTCGCGACGTTTGGCCGCCGGGCCACGCTCGGTGCCCCCGGACTTCGCGATCGAGTCGAGGCGGGCGCGCACTTGGTTGTTGTTCAGGCGTGGGTCCTTCTCGCGTGAGGCCACGGCCGCATTGGACGCGGCGATCTCGTCGGCTACCACGTCGCGGCCGTCCTTCAGCGCCCGCGCCAACGTTGCTACCTCATGGACCTTCTCGGCGCCGAAGGCGAGCCAGCTGCGCAGCGCATCGTCCAGGTCGGTCTCGGGCTCCAGCGAGTACGGCACGTGCAGCGTCGAGCAGGATGTCGAAACTGCCACGGACCCAGCCGAACCGAGCAGGCTGGCCAGCTTGCCCAGCGCCGATTCCAGGTCGGTGCGCCAGATGTTGCGGCCGTCGACGACGCCGGCCACCAACGTCTTGTTGGCCAATTCGGGTACCGACGCCACCGCGGTGTCGGGGCCGTAGATCAGGTCGACGCCGATCGCCTCGACGGGTGTGCGCGCCAGCGCGGGCAGAGCGGTGCCGGGGTCGCCGAAGTAGGTGGCGACGTGGATCGCGGGCCGCTTCTTCGCCGAGCCCAGCTCGTTGTACACCTTCTCCGCCAGGGCGGCGGCGTCGGCGTAGATATCGGTGACCAGCACCGGCTCATCGAGCTGTACCCATTCGGCGCCATTGTCGGCGAGCACGCCGAGAAGTTCGGCGTAGAGCGGAACCACCTCGTCGAGGCGCTCGATCGGTGCACCTCCGCCGTCGACGGCTTTGCTCAGCAGCAGGAAGGTGAGCGGACCGATGATCACCGGGCGTGCCGGAATCCCTTGGTCGCGGGCTTCTTTGAGCTCGGCGAGCACCTTCTCGGGGTGCAGCGAGAACGAGGTCTTTGGCCCGATCTCGGGGACGATGTAGTGGTAGTTGGTGTCGAACCACTTGGTCATCTCCAGCGGCGCAATGTCTTCGGTTCCCCGGGCGGCCGCGAAATAGCGGTCCAGGTCGTCGGAGACGTTCTTGACCCGCTCGGGCAGCGCGCCCAGCAGCACCGCGGTGTCGAGCATCAGGTCGTAGTACGAGAAGGTGTTGACTGGGACTGAATCCAGGCCGGCAGCGGCCAGCTGAGACCAGGTCTCGCGGCGCAAGTCGGCGGCGACCTTCTCCAGGTCGGAGCGGCTGGTGCGGCCTTTCCAGTAGCCCTCGGTGGCGCGCTTCAGTTCGCGTTTCGGGCCAATGCGCGGGGAACCGGTAACGGTGGCGGTAAATGGTTTAGCGGTCACAATCGTCCTTCAATCGACGGGGGTTCACCGCCAACGGACTTGCAACCGATCCGGTGCAGCGCACCCATAGCCACTGCAACCGTTACGGCCAGACGCCCATTCCTCGAGGCGGTGAGCCGCCAGGCGCGGCGCGCCCGGCACAGCCGGCAGGTCTTCGGACTCACAGGCGCGCACCGTGGTGGTGCTTCTAATGGCCGTCGCTTCCCGGTCTCGGTTGCTTCCAAGACCAGTGCTGATGACGGCGGTCGTTCCTGCTTACCGCTGCGGGACAGTCCCGGACTCTCACCGGGTTCCCTCTTACGACGCACATCTAACTTGCTTCGCTCGATGCCGACATCGCTGCCGGCAAACCATCTGCGGCGTTGAGATTACCTGATTGATGGCGGCGACCCGCCGCGCCCGGCTTCGCCGCGCTTGCGATCGCCGCTGGTGGTCAGCGCCTCGGCGATGGGCAGGTCACCGTTGTTGAACTCGATGGTCTGCCCAATCGTCGCTTCATCGCTCAGCACGAAGGCGGCCACCAGCGCGACGTCCTCCCGCGAGACCTCCCCTTTGTCGGCGCCTGCGGCGCCAACGGCGATCCGGCCGGTGGCCGGTTCGAGCGTCAGGCGGCTGGGTCCCAGCACGGTCCAATCGAGGTCGCTGGCCCGAAGGTGGGCGTCGGCGGCCGCCTTGGCCTCGGCATAGTGGAAGAACGGATTGTCCGCCGGGACACCGTGGTCGGGTCCCGCGCCAAAGTAGGACACCATCAGAAAGCGCCGCACGCCCGCCTGCCCGGCCGCATCGATCACCCGGATCGCGGCGTCGCGGTCGACGGCATAGGTGCGGGCCGGGTTGCCGCCGCCGGCACCGGCGGAGAACACCACCGCGTCGTACCCGGTGAGCAGTTCGGCCAGCGCGTCGGTGTCCAGCGTCTCGATGTCGGCGACGACCGGCTGGGCACCCGTCGTGGCGACGTCCTGCGTGTGGTCGGGATTGCGGAAGACCGACGTCACCTGGTCACCCCGCTCGGTCAGGATGCGGGCCAGGTGCAATGCGACCTTGCCGTGGCCGCCGATGACGACAATGCGCGACATGACTCTCGACGCTACCTGCCGGCGGTGAATCGCCGTGCGGCCATCGCATTGAGCTCAGCGCGACTAGCGCACCTTGTGCGGAAGACGCAC
Organism: Mycobacterium sp.; assembly: GCA_035642315.1. Taxonomy (GTDB): domain Bacteria; phylum Actinomycetota; class Actinomycetes; order Mycobacteriales; family Mycobacteriaceae; genus Mycobacterium. The sequence goes on along the minus strand of DASQSQ010000517.1, from coordinate 9,963 downwards.
GACTTGCACGAAGAATTCGTCGATCTGTCGTACCGCGCTCATGAATTGATCGAGGTCGACCGGTTTGGTGACGTAGGCATTCGCGTGCAGTTGGTAGCTGCGCAGGATGTCTTCCTCCGCCGAGGAGGTGGTGAGCACGACGATCGGGATGTGACAGAGGTCCGGGTCTGACTTGAACCTTTCGAGCAGTTGGCGGCCGTCGTATTTCGGCAAGTTCAAATCGAGCAGGATCAGATCGGGTTGCGGCGCATCCCGGTGTTTGCCACGTCGGTACAGGTAGTCCAGACCCTCCTGGCCGTCACGAGCAACGTGCAATGTGTTGTTGAACTTATTGTGCTCGAACACTTCTCGGGTGATGAGCTCATCTCCTGGATCATCCTCGATGAGGAGAACATCGATTGCTTTAGCGGCCGGTGGCATTAATGCGTTCCTTCCAGGATGTCGGCGGGTGTTTGCTCCGCGGCTGTGGGCATCGTGAAGCAGAACCTCGTTCCCTCGGTGTAGGACGTGTCGACCCAGATGGTGCCGCCGTGCTGCTCGACGATTTTCTTGCACAGCGCCAGGCCGATACCGGTTCCGGTGTAGGCGTCGCGGCCGTGCAGCCGCTGAAAGATCACGAAGACCTTGTCGGCGAACTCTTCATCGATGCCGATGCCGTTGTCCGACACGCTGAGCCGCCATTCGTTGTCGCGGTCACCGCTACTGTGTTGGCAGTCGATGATGATCCGCGGCGCGCGATCGTCTCGGCGGAACTTCACTGCGTTGGCAATGAGGTTTTGCCACAGCATAACCAGCTGGGTGCGTTCTCCCCGGACTGATGGCAGGCGTCGTGAGCGCACGATCTCGACGCTGGATTCCTCGATCGCGGCCGTGAGGTTGACCAAGGCGGCGTCGAGCGCGCTGTCGAGCTCGACCGTGGTGTAGGTGGCGCCCGGCCGGCCGACCCGCGATAAGGCGAGTAAGTCGTTGATGAGCATTTGCATCCGTTTGGCGCCGTCGACGGCGAATCCGACGTATTCCACACCGCGCGCGTCGAGCTTGTCGCCGTACCGCTTCTCCAGCAGCTGACAGAACGAGGCGACCTTTCGCAGGGGTTCCTGCAGGTCATGAGAGGCTACCGAGGCAAACTGCTCGAGTTCGGCGTTTGACCGGCGCAATTCGGCGGCCTGCTGGTCGAGGACTTGAGCCTGCTCGGCTAATCGTTTTCGCGCCGACTGCGAGGTGTCAAGCTCGTCCACGATGCGCCGCCGCATGTTGTCGACGTCGATCGCCATGCCGCGAAGGTCTTTTGGGCCCCGTGGAAGGATTCCCTCGCTGAAGTTGCCTTCGGTGATCCGGCGGCACGCGGCGGCAAGCGCATCAAGCGGCCGCGTAACTGCACGTCGCATCAGGAGCGCAAGCAGTATCGCCGTGGTGAAGAACACCGCAAACAATCCGGCCAGCACGCTATTACGCAAGTTACGTGTGTGAGCCAGCTCCCGGACGTGGTCCGCTCGTGCCATGGCCAGATCCTGGTTCTGAGCATCGAAAAGAACACGAAGGCGGTCGAATTCGGCTTTTCCGCGTTCGACTGTCTCGCTGCTGACGACAGTTGGAACACCCGGTGTCACGCTCGCGATGAGTGGCTGAGCATAGGTTGTCCGCCACGCAGCGGATGCCCGTTCGATCGCGTCGAGATCGGCGATCACATCGGGGCGGTCGCCGACGAGGTGTCGGATATCTTGCGCCGCAGCGATTTCGGCCTGTAGTCCGTCGTTGTATGGACCGAGAAATTGGCTAGCGGCGGCAATCACATAGCCGCGGACCGCCGTTTCCTGATCGCGAAGCGCCCCCTGTAATTGGTATGCCGCCACCCGCGCGGGCTGAATGTCATCGATCAACTCACGGGACAGCTCACCGGTGCGGCTGAGCAGCACCGCGCCGGCCACCGCGCCGGCCAGCACAATCACACCCACGATTGACAGCACGAGGTTCTGCCAGCCCTGCACGGTGAGATCCGGTCTGCGCCACCCGCCGGACACGATGGTTGCTGTGTCGGCAGTCGCGGTGGTGCTCATCGTGGTATGCGCTCGAAGCGCACCACCGCGATGTCGTCGGTGAGCCCGCCGTGAGTCTGTGCGCGTTCGACGGCGGCGTCGATGAGGGCCTTGACGAACGCCGGGCCGGGCAGGGTCGCCAACGAACGGGCCAACGCGAGAAGACCGCCCTCGCCCAACCGTTCGCCGCCGTGTCCCGAACGCCCCTCGTAGAGTCCGTCGGTGAGCAGCAACAACCCATGAGCCTCGGGCAGCTGCATCTCGTGCTGCGGCCAGTCGATGCCACCAACGCCCAACGGCACGCCACCCGGCGGCTCGATCCACTCCACCGTGCCGGCGCCGTGCAGCAACATTCCCGGATGACCGGCCCGGATCGCGGTCACGCGCTCGCTGTCGGGGGCGATTGCCAGACTCAGCATCGTCGCGAAGGTGCGGTCGCCGCCGCGCTCGGCGTGCAGTATTTGATCGAGCTGCCTCATCCGGTCGACACCATGCACCCCGGCCAACGTGAGGGCACGCCACCCGATCCGCAACGCCACCCCCAGGGCCGCCTCGTCCGGTCCGTGTCCGGCGACGTCGCCGATCAAGATATGAACGACCCGGTCCGGTGTCTGGACCACGTCATAAAAGTCGCCACTCAGCAGGGCATTCTCACGGGCCGGCCGGTATTGAGCGACGATTGCGACACCGGGCATGTCCAGCAGTATCGGGTCGGGTAGCAGGCCGCGTTCTAGCCGCGCGTTCTCGCGGGCCCGAAGTTCACTCGCATGCAGGTTGAGCGTCGCGATCTCGGCCCGCTTGCGCTCGATCGCATAAAGCAGCGAACGCCGCAGCATGTCGGCCTCGACACGTCCCTTGACCAGGTAGTCCTGCGCACCCGACGCGACCGCTGTAACACCGAACGCCTCATCGCTGCGCCCTGTCAGCACAACGATTGGCATGGTGGCATCACAACTGGCGATGCGGCTTAAAGCGTCCATCCCGCTGGCGTCCGGGAGCTGCAGATCCAGTAGGACGCAGTCGGGCCGCGCGCTCGCCAGCTCACGCTCGGCATCCGCAATCGACTGTGCCCACACCAACCGGATGGCCGCGCCGGCGTCCGCGATCAACTCTCGCACCAGCACCGCATCGGCCCTGTCGTCCTCGACCAGCAGCAGTGACAACGGTTGTCGATGCGGTATGGAGCAACCCTCAGCGCCGAGCGCAGATCCCACTATCGGACCCGATGCGGCGTACGCACCAGAAGCCATATCCTTCACGTCTCACCACCCGAGCCGCGCGACCTCTGCTCCGGCGGCAGCTCATGACGATACCGGGCGCACCGATTGTTTGCCGAGAGTTGGCGACCGTGCTGGCACCACCCGGGCCGACTGCGAACCGGCTGGTCGCGGCTGATAAGAATCAATGCAGAGCATTCAAGACTCACCGCAAGGAGCAAGTCATGGCTGAAGCCGTCATCGTCGAGGCAGTTCGTTCACCGGTCGGCAAACGGAACGGCGGCCTGGCCGGCGTGCACGCGGCCGACCTGTCCGCCCAGGTGCTCAACGGCCTGGTCGAGAAGGCCGGCATCGACCCCGGCCTCGTCGACGACGTGATCTGGGGATGTGTCTCGCAGGCCGGCGAGCAGGCCATCGACATCGGACGTACCGCGCTGCTGACCGCCGGCTGGCCGGAGACCGTGCCCGGTGTCACCGTCGACCGACAGTGCGGATCCAGCCAACAGTCCATCCACTTCGCCGCGGCAGGTGTGGTCGCCGGCCACTACGACGTCGTCGTGGCCGGTGGTGTGGAATCGATGTCGCGCACCCCGATGGGGGCTTCGCTGGCCAATGGTGGACGGCCCTATTCTCAGGCTTTCCTGGACCGCTATCACGGCGCCATCCCCAACCAGGGCATCGGAGCGGAGATGATCGCCGAGCAATGGGGATTCGACCGGACCAAGGTTGACGAATACTCCCTCGCCTCCCACGAGAAGGCTGCGGCCGCACAGGATTCCGGCGCCTTCGACGACCAGATCGTCGGCATCAACGTGGCCGACGGACACGAAAAAACCACAGTGCTCAAGGATGAAGGCATCCGTCGCGGCACGCCGATGGAGAAGATGGCTCAGCTCAAGCCTGCCTTCAAGGAAGACGGGGTGATCCACGCCGGGAACTCCAGCCAGATCTCAGACGGATCGGCGGCGCTTCTTTTCATGACGGCGGAGAAGGCGAAAGAGTTAAAGCTCACCCCGATCGCCAGGGTGCACACCGCCACACTCGCCGGCGCCGACCCGGTGATCATGCTGACCGCGCCGATCCCGGCGACCCAGAAGGCGCTGAAGCGTTCCGGTTTGAAGCTGGAGGACATCGGCGTGTTCGAGGTCAACGAGGCGTTCGCGCCGGTGCCGCTGGCCTGGTTGAAGGACATCGGCGCCGACGAGAAGAAACTCAACCCCAACGGCGGCGCGATCGCACTCGGCCACCCGCTCGGCGGCTCCGGTGCCCGGATCATGACCACGATGCTCTACCACATGCGGGACAAGGGAATTCGCTACGGTTTGCAGACGATGTGCGAGGGCGGCGGGCAGGCCAACGCCACCATCGTGGAGCTGTTGTGACGGACGCCGCGGTGCTCACCGAGCGTCGGGGCGACGTCCTCGTCATCACGATCAACCGGCCGGAGGCACGCAACTGCGTCAACGGCGCCGTCAGCATCGGTGTCGGTGACGCGCTCGAGCAGGCGCAGCACGACGCTGACGTGCGGGCGGTGGTGATCACCGGTGCTGGCGACAAATCCTTCTGCGCCGGAGCAGATCTCAAGGCGATTTCGCGTCGCGAGAATCTTTATCACCCCGACCACGGTGAGTGGGGCTTCGCGGGCTACGTCCACCACTTCATCGACAAGCCGACGATCGCCGCGGTCAACGGCACCGCGCTGGGTGGTGGCACCGAGCTGGCGTTGGCCAGTGACCTGGTGGTGGCCGAGGAACGTGCGCAGTTCGGCCTGCCGGAGGTCAAGGTCGGCCTGATCGCCGGCGCCGGCGGCGTGTTCCGCATCGCGCAGCAACTGCCTCGCAAGGTAGGGATGCAGATGCTGCTCACCGGCGAACCGATCAGCGCCGCCGAGGCCGCGAAGTGGGGGTTGATCAACGAGGTTGTCGCGGACGGCACCGTGTTGGACGCCGCGCTGGCCCTGGCCAAGCGGGTGACCGTCAACGCGCCGCTGTCGGTGCAGGCCAGCAAGCGCGTCGCCTGCGGCGCCGACGACGGCGTCATCCCCGATGAGGAACCCGACTGGGCCCGCACCGTGCGCGAATTCGGCACGTTGCTGAGAACCGAGGACGCCAAGGAAGGCCCGCTGGCATTCGCCGAGAAGCGCCAGCCGGTCTGGAAGGCCCGCTGACACGACAAGCTAGCGCGCCAACCTGTTTACCGCGCGGCCGAACACGCCGGGAAGCAGACTGGTCGCCGGAACGACAACCCGCCGGCCCGCGCGTGATGCCGTCGCCAGCACCAGCCCACGGGTGAGCAGCCGGTAGTCCCGGGTGATGCGACGCCACGCCGCCTCGTACGACAACGGCGCCTCGTCGATGATGGCTGCCACCGCGGCACCGGCTTGTTTGACCGCGAGACTGATGCCTTCGCCGGTCAGGGCGTCCTCGTATCCTGCTGCGTCGCCGACCAATAACACCCGTCCGGCGACGCGGCGGGAGACCACCTGTCGCAGTGGACCGCAGCCCCGTGGCGGCTTCACCGGTGTGTCGCGCAGACGCTGCGCCAGCAGCGGGAACCAGGCAAGGTCGGGGCGATGGCGAGACAGAATCGCCACGCCGACCAGATCCGGCTCCACCGGCGTCACATACGCCTCACCCCAGGGCGACCAGTGCACTTCGACGAACTCTGACCACGCGGGTACCGAAAAGTGCCAGCGCACGCCGTACCGCCGCGGCCTTCCCGCTCGCACACCGATGCCGACAGCGCGGCGCACCGCCGAGTGCAGTCCGTCGGCTGCGACCATCCACTTCGCCCGCACGCCGGCCGCCGTGACGCCGGCCGCATCCTGATGGACGCTGGTAACGCGCGTCGAAACCCAGTCAGTGTCTTGCTCTTTCGCGGCGGCAGCCAACGCGGCATGCAGTGTGGTACGCCGCACGCCGCGGCCCGGGTGGTCGCCGAAGGATGCTTCGGCGCGACGGTGCTCGGTGAGGTAAGCGATGCCGCGGAACGGCAGGCCCGGCGGGTCGATCCCCAGTGACGTCAGCTCGGCCAGCCCGCCGGGCATCAGCCCCTCACCACACGCCTTGTCGATCGGGGCTGCCCGCGGCTCGGCAACGATCACCGAAAGCCCTTGCCTGCGCGCGTGTAACGCGGCGGCAAGGCCACCCGGACCACCACCGACGACCAGCAGGTCGGCGTCGAATCCGCTTGTCATGTGTAGCCCAGCGCCGCGTTCTCTACCCTGATCCGAACCGTGAGCAGCAGCGCGTTGGCCAGTGTGAAGGTGGCGGCGGTCAACCACGCCGTGTGCACCAGCGGTAGCGCCACACCCTCGACGACGACGGCCACATAGTTCGGGTGATGCAGCCAGCGGTACGGACCCCGCCGTATCAACGGCGCCTCCGGCAGCACGATCACCAGCGTGTTCCATCGGTGGCCGAGTGTGCCAACGCACCACCAGCGCAGCGCCTGACTGAGCGCCACGAGCGCCAGCATCGGCCAGCCGAGCCATCCGATGAACGGTCGGTGTAGTGCCCACACCTCCGCGACGCAGCCGAGTAGCAGTGCGGTGTGCAGCGTCACCATCACCGGGTAGTGGCTACGACCGAATTCCTTGCCGCCGTGGGCGATAGCCCATCGCGCGTTGCGTTTGGAGACGGCCAGCTCCACCAGCCGCTCGATGCCGATCGCCAGGATCAGCAGGTAGTACACGAGCTACCAGCCGAGCAGCACGAGTTCCGAGCAGAACCCCGGTCCCATGGCCATCATCAGCCCATACGAGCCCGGTGGCGGCGCCTCGGCCATGTTGGCCCGAAGCACATCCAGCACTGAGACCGATGACAGGTTTGCGTTCTCGCGCAACGATTTCCGGGTGTAATCCATGGCGTCGGCCGGGAGGTCCAGGGTGTGCTCGACCGCTTCGATCACCTTCGGCCCGCCCGGATGGCTGACCCACGTCGAGATGTCCGCAGGCGTCAGGTCGTGATCCTTCAGGAAGTCGCGGACGTCTTCGCCCAGGTACTTCTCGGCGACGTTCGCGACCTCGTTGGACAACTTGATTTGGAACCCGGTAGTGCCGATGTTCCAGCCCATGACGTCTTCGGTGTCGGGGTAGAGCCGGCTGCGGGTGGCCAGCATCCGAGGGCCCGTCGCCGTCCGGCCAGACCCCTTGGCCACGACGGCGGCGGCACCATCCCCAAACAGGCTGGTGGCCACCAGGTTGGCGATGGAGTAGTCATTGCGCTGCAGCGTCAACGAGCACAGTTCGACCGCGAGCAGTACCGACACCTGATCGGGGAACGCGAGCAGGTAGTCGTGCATGCGGGCCACCCCGGCGGCCCCGGCGACACAGCCAAGTCCGAACAGCGGGACCCGCTTGACGTCGGGTCGCAAGCCGACGCGGGTCGCCAGCCGGGCCTCCAATGTCGGCACCGCCAGCCCGGTGACCGTCGTCGAGAAGATGATGTCCACCTCGGCGGGTTTGACCTTGGCGGCGTCGAATGCCGAAAGCAGCGCGCGCTCACCGAGTTCCAGCGCGGTCTCGATAAAGATGTCGTTCGATTCGGTGAAGCCGCTCAATTTGCCATATTGCGGCAACGGCAACGCGATGCGGCGGGTCTCCACGCCGGCGGCGGCGCCGAACCGGTCGAACTGCGGCCCGCCCAAACCGGTCAAGCCCGACAGAGCCTCTTTTTGCCCGACCTGGTGCGGTGGGAACTCAACGGCCACCGCCGAGATCAATGGGAATGGTGTCATTATCGCTTACTCCTGCACGCCAGGCCGAAGAGGCGCGTTAGTCATCGTATCCATTCGGTGGGGCACCGTTGGACAGCTTTAAGTTCCATCCAGGTATTGGAACTCAACTACAACTTATTGGATTAACGCCAGTACGCAAAGTCCGGTAGGTCGGACCTCCGGTCCGGCCCGCTGGATCGCGAAAAGCATATGCTGATCAGCTAATTATACATGAGTTGAATAAATGCCGGGCCCGCGGTCGGCTCATGTTGTCGCCGGAGATAAGTCAGTCAGCCAATAACCGCACTACCTTCGTGAAAACACCGGGTAACAGCGCGCACGCGGGCACGATGCCGCGCCGGCTCACGGATGGCACAGTCGCCAGTACCAGGCCGCGGGTGAGTAGCCGGTAGTCACGAGTGATCCGATGCCAGTCACGTTCGTAAGCCAACGGTGTGTCGTCGATGATCGCGGTTACGGCCGCGGCGGCTTGCTTGACGGCGAGGCTGACACCCTCGCCGGTCAGGGCATCCTCGTACCCGGCCGCATCGCCGATCAATAACACCCGGCCGACGACGCGGTGGGACACTATTTGTCGCATGGGCCCGCATCCTCGTGCCCGCCCGCGGCCGGCGCCGTGCAGATGGTGTGCCAGCCGCGGGAACCAGGCAAGGTCGGGGCGGTGACGGGACAGGATCGCCACGCCGACCAGGTCCGGCTCGACCGGCGTCACATACGCCTCGCCCCAGCGCGACCAGTGCACCTCGACGAACTCCGACCACGCCGGCACCCGGTAGTGCCAGCGCACGCCGTACCGCCGAGGTGTTCCGGGCACGACGTCGATGCCGACGGCGCGGCGGACCGCCGAATGCAGTCCGTCCGCCGCGATCAGCCATTTCGCGCGGATACCCGCGGCCGTCACTCCGCAGGGATCTTGGTCGACGGTGGTAATGCGCGCCGGGATCCATTGGGTGTCTTGTTCTTTGGCGCGCGACGCCAGCGCGGCATGCAGCGTGGTTCGTCGCACACCACGTCCGGGGCCGCCTGCGAAAAGCGCTTCGGCGCGGCGTCGCTCACTCAGATAGGCGATACCGCGGAAAGGCATGCCGGCCGGGTCCACGCCCAGCGATGCCAGTTCAGCCAGGCCGCCCGGCATCAGGCCCTCGCCGCAGGCCTTGTCGATGGGGTGCTCGCGGGGCTCCGCGACGATCACTGAAAGTCCTTGTCGGCGAGCGTGTAACGCCGCGGCAAGACCGCCGGGGCCGCCGCCCGCGATCAATAGGTCGGCGTCATAGGTCGTCATGGGCAGCCCAGGCGCCTACCAGCTGAGCAGCACGAGCTCGGCGGAGAAGCCGGGACCCATGGCGATCATCAGTCCGTAGGACCCTGGTGGTGGTGGGTCGGTCATGGTGTCCTGGAGGATGTCCAGCACCGAAACCGACGACAGGTTTCCATTGTCGCGCAGAGACTTTCGGGTGAGGTCGAACGCTTCTGCGGGCAGCTCGAGCGTATTTTCGACCGCGTCGATCACCTTTGGCCCCGCAGCGTGCAAGACCCATCTCGAGATGTCCGCGATGGTCAGCCCGTAGTCGCCGAGGAAGTTGCGGACGTCGTCACCCAGGTATTTCTCGACGACGGTGGCGATCTCGACGGACAGGACGATCTGGAACCCCTCGGTGCCGATGTTCCAGCCCAGCACCTCCTCGGTGTCCGGGTAGGTACGGCTGCGGGTGGCAAGCAGTTTCGGTCCGGCCGGTAGCCGGTCGGCTCCGGTCGCGATGACGGCGGCAGCACCATCGCCGAACAGGCTGGAGGCCACCAGATTCGCGATCGAACGGTCTTCGCGCTGAACGGTTAACGAGCACAGTTCGACCGCCAGCAGGGCCGCTACGTGACCGGGGAAAGCCCGGAGGTAGTCGTGCACGCGTGCCATTCCGGCGGCACCGGCGACGCAACCCAGGCCGAACAGCGGAACGCGCTTGACATCGGATCGA
>DASQSQ010000516.1:0-5378 GCA_035642315.1 Mycobacterium sp. | reverse complement strand
GATCAGTGTAGGTGATCACCCAGGTCAAAAAGTAGCCGGTGCCCAGCGCCGTCTTCTTTTCTTCAGAGACATGTTCGAACACCGACCTCGCGCTGATGACATCGCCCAGCTGTGGATAGCGTTCGATCTCGAACTCCGAGTTGGTCGCCACGGTGCTGGTGTACCCGGCCTCATCGAGAAACGCGGTTGGGTTGGTCTTGATCTCCATCGGTGCACCGCCGCGCTCCCCGATACCCTCCAGTTTCGGCGACGGCATGATCCAGGTTTGCAGCATTACCGGTGGTGACACGATGCCGCCGAACCGGGACTTGGCCGCGAACTCCGGGTCGAGGTACACGGGGTTCATGTCGGCGAGCGCGTACGCCCAGTGCCGGATCATCGGTTGATTGACCGGATCCGGCGCCACCGACGGCTTTCCGGTACCGCCGGTGGGCTGGCCGACAAGCTCCTTCAGTTTGCTGTGCAACTCGCTGTCTGTCACTGGGTTGATCCTCCTGACTTATCCGTCGCGCGCAGGTCACGTGGCGCTCGGGGCATGCCCAACCCGGCCATCGCGATGATGTCTCGTTGAATCTCGTTGGCGCCACCGCCGAAGGTACTGATGACCGCAACGCGATAGGCCGATTCCAGCGCGCCACGCAGCGGCGCGTCGGTGCCGCGCCGTAACCCGTTGTGGTCAAGCACTTCCAGCAGCTGGCCGGCAACCTGCTGGGTCAGCTCGGTGCCGAAAACTTTCACGGCCGAGGCTTCCCCCATGTTGAGTGCCCCCTGTGCCATCGCGGCGTTCACCCGAAGGTTCATCAGTTTGTAGGCAGCGACCTGTGCCTCGACCCGGGCCAGCGTCGACTGCACCCAGGGCTGGTCGATGACGCGACCGCCGTCGAGCTCGGTATTGGTTGCCCATTGCAGCGTCTGCTCGAACAGCGGCTCGAGTGCTCCCAGGTTGCCCAGGGCGGCCCGTTCGAAGTTCAACTGGGTGGTGATCAACTGCCAGCCCTGGTTTTCACCGGCGACGATCGCGCTCGCAGGGACCCGCACATTGTCGTAGAACGAGTAGAAGGTGGAGATGCCTGGCATGGTGTGCAGCGGCTGCCAGGAGAATCCGGGCGACGAGGTGGGCACGATGAAGATCGAAATACCCTTGTGCTTCTTGGCGGTTGGATCGGTGCGGGCGGCCAGCCAGATGTAGTCGGCGTATGCGGCACCGCTGGTGAACATCTTCTGACCGTTGATCACGTAGTCTGCGTCGGGTCCTGAGCCGTCGCGGACCGCGGTGGTGCGCAGGGAGGCCAGGTCGCTGCCCGCCTCCGGCTCGGAGTAACCGATCGCGAACTCGACGCTGCCGTCCAGGATTGCCGGCAGAAACGTCTGCTTCTGCTCCTCGGTGCCGAAGTGCATCAACGTCGGGCCGACCGTGTTGAGCGTCACCAGCGGGATCGGCGCGTTCACCCGTCGTGCCTCTTCGCCGAAGATGAACTGCTCCATCGCCGAGAAGCCCCGTCCACCAAACTCTTTGGGCCAACCGACACCGAGCAGATCTGCGGCGGCCAGAGCGCGCACGCATTCGCGTACCGCGGGACCACCCTCGACGCGTTCGCGGACGGCGGCCTGTCGCTCCGGCGTCATGACTTTTTCCATGGTCGCGCGGATCTCGTCGCGCAATTGCACTTGCTCGGGGGTGTAGTCGAGTCGCATCGGTTACGCCCCCAGCCGGACCGGCATCCGTTTGACCCCGGGCACCATGGTGGCCCGCATCCGGTCGACGTCACCGACCAGCTCAAGTTTGGGGAAGCGGCCCAGCAGCTCCTCGAACATCACCGTCGCTTCCAGACGCGCCAATTGCGCGCCGATGCAAGAATGCTCACCGCACCCGAACGCGACGTGCGGGTTCGGGTGGCGAGCCACCTTGAATTCTTCTGAATCGCTGCCGAAGACATCTTCGTCGCGGTTGGCCGAGCCATACAGCATCACCACCACGTCGCCTTCGGCGATTCGCCGGCCGCGGATCTCGACGTCAGCGTTCGCGGTGCGGGCCATGTGGACCACCGGGCTGTTCCACCGCAGCATCTCCTCGACGGCAACGGGAATCAGCGACGGATCGTTGACTAGCAGGCGGCATTGGTCGGGGTGCGAGATCAGCGCGAGGGTGCCCAACGCGATCAGGTTGCGGGTGGTTTCGTTTCCGGCCACCAGCAACAGAAACGCGAAGTTGAGCAGGTCTTCGTCGGTGAGCCGGTCGCCGTCGATCTCGGCGCCGGCGAGCACCGATAGCAAATCGTCGCGCGGTTCGATTCGCCTGGCCCCGACCAGCTTTTGGAAATACTCGAACAGCTGCCCGGCGGCCACCATGGGGTCGAGATCGATTTCCGGATCAGCGGTTCCGGTGGCCGCGTCCGACCAGGCCCGGAATTGCTCCCAGTCGTCGGGCGGTGCGCCGATCAACTCGGCGATCAGTCGGGTGGGCAGGGGAGCGGCGATCTTTTCGGCGAACTCCTGCACGGAGCCGGGCTCCAACTCGTCGAGGATGCCGCGGACGATCTCGCGGATCTTCGGCTCGAGCACGGCGACCCGGCGCCGGGTGAACCCGGAGTTGATCAGCTTGCGCATCTGTCGGTGCCGTGGCGGGTCGGTGAAGATGAGGCTCCCGGGCTGTACCGGGTTGGGCAATGCCGGGTCGGGGATCGTAATGCCCTTGGTCGAAGAGAACAGGGCCGGGCTGCTCGACACGAAGCGGACGTCCTCGTACTTCAGCAACGCCCAGAACTTGGTGACGTCGTTCCAGCACACCGGCGCGGTCGCGCGCAGCTCGCGGTAGGCCGGATAGGGATCGCCGGCGTAGAAGTCGGGTGAATGGAGCGCGTGCGCCGGAGAGGATGCGGAAGATTTAGCCTGCACGGGCCTCCCTCGATACATCATGGCGATCGTACATTTACGTGCGATCTGTCCGGTGCACTCTGTTTACTCTGGTGGCACTGGCAATGTCAATATGCTTGTCTTCGAGCAGAAATAGGCACGTTGCCGTCGGGCGGCGATCTTGACCATTGACGACGGCAGGCCGACAGGTGTACACCAAACGTTGAGCCGCCAGACCGTCCGAAGGAATCAACATGGCCGAACAATGCTCACTGATCGACAGCTACGCGGTGTACATCGACGGGCAGTGGGTCGAACCCGAGAATGGCCGCTACGACGACTTCAATCCGGCCACCGAGGCGGTGATCGCCGCTGCGCCCGATCCGAGCCCCGCCCAGGTCGACAACGCGATCGCGGCCGCTCGGGCCGCGTTCGATTCGGGACCGTGGGCCGATGCCGGACCCGAGCAGCGGTCGGGCTGGCTCAACCAACTCGGCTCGGCGTTGCTGGAGCACGCCGACGAGTTTTATGCGCTGGCTCAACTGGAGTGGGGCTGCACCGCCAACGAGCGAGTCATCCACATCGACGGAGCAGCGTTTACCACGCTGAACATCGCGGAGTTGGCGACCCATCCCGTCGAGGAGCAGATCGACGCATACGGTGCGGCCGGAACCACGTTGCTGCGCTATGAGCCACTCGGGGTGGTGTCGATTCTGACGCCGTGGAACTTCCCGCACTTTCTCAATGTCATGAAGGTGAGTGCCGCGCTGGCCGCGGGCAACACCGTCGTGCTCAAGCCCTCGCCACTGGCCCCACTCGCGGGCCTTGCCCTGGCGCGAATCATTGATGAGCACACCGATATTCCGCCGGGCGTGGTCAATGTCGTGACGCCGTCCGATATCGAGTCCAGCAAGCTGCTGACGGTCGACCCGCGCATCGACATGGTCAGCTTCACCGGGAGCTCGCTAGTCGGCCGGGACGTGATGGCCGCGGCCGGCGGCAGCATGAAGCGGCTGCTGCTGGAGTGCGGCGGCAAGTCAGCCAGCATCGTGCTCGACGACGTCGTGCTGAGCGACGAGATGTTGCAGCGAATGCTGTTCGACTCCTGCTCTTTCCACGCCGGGCAGGCCTGCATCCTGCACAGCCGGATGCTGCTTCCCGACTCCATCCACGACGACGTTGTCGATCGGCTGGTCGCGCTGGCCCGCGACGTGAAGGTCGGCGATCCCACCGATCCCGAGGTGCAGATGGGTCCGTTGATCAGCGCAACACAGCTGCAACGCGTTCAGGCACACGTGGACCGGGCGCTCGACGACGGCGCCAAGCTTGTGACCGGCGGCGGCCGGCCGGCCGGCCTGGATACCGGTTTCTACTTCGAACCGACGATCCTGACCGAGGTCACGCCGGATGCGACCATCGCCCAGGAAGAAGTCTTCGGACCGGTGCTGTCGGTGCTGCGCTACAACGACGACGACGATGCGGTGCGGATCGCGAACAACTCGCAGTACGGTCTTTCCGGTGCGGTGTGGGGAGCTGACGTGGACCGCGCGGTCGCCGTCGCTCGCCGGGTGCGGACCGGGCAGATCGCGGTCAACGGTTTTGGTCCCGGCGGCGCGCCGTTCGGCGGCTTCAACCAGAGCGGGTTCGGCCGGGAAAGCGGCGGGATCATGGGAATTCGTCAGTACATGGAGCCGAAAGCCATGGGACTGCCCGCGTGAGCGGGCTTCGTGTCATCGAAATCGCCAACGAGATCTCCGGTCCGTACTGCGGCAAACTGTTCGTCGACCTCGGCGCCGACGTCACCAAAATCGAAGGACCGGAAGGGGATTCGCTGCGCCGATGGGGCCCGTTTCCCGGCGGCGTACCCGACCCCGACCGCAGCGGACTGTTCGAGTACCTCAACGCCGGCAAGCGCGCTGCGGTCCTCGATGTCGCGCGTGAGCTCATCGCCGACGCCGATGTCCTCATCGACGGGCTGGCTCCCGGGAGCCTGGACAACTCCGGGCTCGGCATCGACGCATTGCAGGAGATCAACCCGCGTCTGGTCGTGGTGCGCATCTCAAACTTCGGACAGCACGGGCTGTTTCGCGATCGAGTGGCTACGCCACTGACGCTGCAGGCGGCGTCGGGCTGGATCACGGCGCGCGATCCCGACCGCCCGCCAGTACAGGCCGGCGCCCGGATCGCCGAATACGTCGCGGGCGGCTACGCCGCGCTGGGCGCGCTGACCGCGTTACGGATCGCGTCGCATCACCGGGTGACCGAGGTCGACGTCTCGGTGTTCGAGTCGCTGCTTTCCACGTTGCCCTACCCGATGCTGCAGGCTGAACGCATGCACGCGCTGGGCTTGCCGTCCAACATCCGCCAGGCCCCGATGCTGGGTGTGGTCCGGGCGGGCGACGGCTGGGTCGGAATCAATTGCCTGACCGGGCAGCACTGGCTGGACGTGTGCGCCATGCTCGGACTGCCGGAGTTCGGCGAGCAGCAGTACGCGATCATGATGGGCGGTCCCGAGCGTGCCGAGT
>DASQSQ010000515.1:0-2651 GCA_035642315.1 Mycobacterium sp. | reverse complement strand
GCCAGATCCTCGCCGCGCGCGGTCATCGCGACGGCCGCCTCGTCGACATTTAGTGCCACCCCGTCGCGGGCCCGCCGCAATACCCGCCGTATCGCGGACGCGTCCGAAGGCGGCGGCACCGACGGACTGGGCAACAGCGTCGGCTCTTCGCCGCGAGTCAGTGGCACGTTGGTGTAACTCCCGTCCAGCCGGATTTCATCCGCGCGCAACCATCTGCGACCCCAACCCGTGCCATGTGCGCAACAGTAGCGTCCGGCCGCGCATCAGCGGGCCCCTGCCCTGTTTCACGAGAAAGCCTGGTCGTGTGAGTCGTCAGCTTTTGGGTCGGCGCTGCCAAAGCACCCACACGGGCGGCAGCGTACCCGCCGCGAGCAGCAGCAATGGGCTGTAAGCCATCACCCCGGGCCCGCCGAAGACGATGTCGCCGCCCGGACCGCCGACAGCCATCACCAGCACCGTCAGCAGCCAAGTCCATAGCGGCAATGCGGCCAGTCTCGCGGATGTGGTCCATCGCCCGGCGGCCCACACCAGGGCCGCGTTGACCAGACCGCTGACCAACGCGCTGATAGGAAACGGCATCGAGCCGATATAAGCCGGCAACAGCAGCGCACCGGCGATTGCGGAGAGAATCCCGTCGACGGCGAGTAAGGCCAGAATGACGATTCGGATCGAGGGGTCCGTCGCGCCGGTGTCGTCGATCTGCCCGGCGCGCGGCTTGGTAGCGGTCAGGTCGGGACGCTGTCCAACTGCGAAGCGATGGACATGAGCACCCACTGGAAGCTGTCCAGCCGGTCCTGCCAGTGTTGCTCGTTCTGGTCCAGATCCGGATCCATCCTCTTCCTTTTCTGTCCTCGTCGGTCCTCGCAAGGCTCGTCTGTTTCCGAAGCCTACCGCGCAGCGGACTCAGTGAGGTCGAGTCCGGCGAGTAGGTCGGTCTCCCAGCCGCGCTCATCGCGATCTCCCGCGGCACCGGCAGCCAAAACGTAGTGCTCTTGTCCGACGATGGGCAGGGCCAAGTTATTCGACAATGCGAACGCCCGACCGGTCGGGCCGACGGTCAGCTGGGTGGCGTGTGCGGCCAGCGCGGCCTGCTTGGCCGGTAAAGCGTCCGGGTCATCGATGACGGCGTCGATGTCGTCGTCTGAGTAGCCCAGTTCCTGAAAAGCCGAGTGATCCCCGTCCGGCAGCGGAATCACCCATTTGGAGCGCAGGTCGCCAGGGCCCAGCGCCGCCCACCCTGCCGTGAATGCGCTTCGCGCAATCACCGTCCAGTAGAGCTTCGGCACCGACCACGGCAGGCCCGGGTAGTCGTCGGTGCGTGCGGCAGCAACCGCCGCCGTGGTCACGACATGCGCCTGGATATGGTCGGGATGCCCGTACCCGCCGTTGGGGTCATAAGTCACCACGACGTGCGGCCGCAACTCGCGAATGACGGCGACCAACGCGCCGACGGCTTCGCGTTCGTCGGCGTCGGAGAACCGTGGCTGCTGCCGAGCGGTCGGTTCGGTGCCCGCCATGCCGGAATCGCGCCAGCGGCCGGGACCGCCGAGGAAAATCGGCGCGCTGACACCCATGGCTCGCAACGCTTCGGTGAGTTCGCCGATGCGGTAACCGCCAAGCTGGTCGGCGTGATCGACGCCAAGTTGTGCCCAACGGTCACCGATGATTTCGCCCTCTTCGCCCAGGGTGCAGGTGACGACGCGCACCTCGCCGCCGCGGGCTACGTAATGCGCGATGGTGGCGCCGTTAGTGATGGTCTCGTCGTCCGGATGGGCGTGTACGAACAACAGCCGCGGCGTCTCCTGCATGGACGCACCATACCGGGTGTGATGCGCGAGTAGCGAAGACGTAACCCGATGGCCCGCAGTGAGAATCGGCAGGCTGGCAAAGCCGCCGTTTCGCCAAAAGAAACGCCGGTGGCTACTATCGAACGCATGGCAGAGCACCGCACACGCCGCCGGGGCAAGGAACTCGAAGACGCCCTCTACGACGCGACGCTGGCGGAACTGGCTGCGGTCGGCTACGGCGGGCTGACCATGGAAGGGATCGCCGCTCGGGCACGGACCGGCAAAGCCGCGCTGTACCGGCGCTGGACCTGCAAGCATGACTTGGTCCAGGCGGCGTTGCTCTACGCGCTGCCGCCAGTGCCGGAGCCCCGCACCGACCGATCGGCGCGGGATAACTTGCTGGCTGTCTTCGCCGCGCACTGCGACCTAGTTGCCGGCAAGACGGGGTTTCCGAGCCTGGCGATCATGAATCAGCTTCTGCACGAGCCGGAATTGCGCGCCATCTTCGCCGACGCGGTTGTGGCACCCCGCCTGCAGATCACCGAATCGATCCTGCAGGCCGGCGTGGCCAACGGCGAGATCAATGCCGCCGCGCTCACGCCCTACACCGCCCGCGTCGGTCCGGCATTGATCAACCAACAGCTGCTGCTCACCGGCGCGCCGCCGAACAAGCGGCAACTGGCGCATATCGTCGACACGGTGGTCACTATGGTCGCGGCTTCAGCGCCGGTGCCTACTGCGGCGTCTTGACCCACTGTCCCGCGTCGCCGACGATCCCGACGGGTACCGAACCTGAGAGGCTCACGTTGAGCACACTGGGACCGGCGGCGACGATCGTGGTGTCCTGCAGAATCGGTAGCACGG
>DASQSQ010000514.1:0-14114 GCA_035642315.1 Mycobacterium sp. | reverse complement strand
GAATTGGATTACCCGATATGGCGCGCGTGACCGGGGATCGGAGTTATGCCACTGGCTGACGAATACCCGCAACTCGTCCAGCGTCGACCCGGGTGAGATGTATCCGCCGTAGGGCTGGGCCAGTCGGTTGTCTTCCGGCGGTGGCAGGCTTTCCGCGGGATCGGGCCAGTCGTCGTGTTGCACCACGGTCGTCACCGGCGCGGCGTCCAACGAGGTCGGGTCGTCGGCCACCCGAACTTCCATGTTTCCGGTGCTGGCGTTGAAATACGACAGCACCGCCTTGCCGTCGATCTGCTTGAAACTCATCTCACCAATCTGGTCGCCCCACAACGGCGTTGCGGGCTTGTTCCAGCCGCCGCCCGGACCAGGAGCCCAACCCTGCCACCGGGACCGGTCGCCGAAGTTTTCTGGCGCGACCCGGTACAGCACCACCGGTTGGCTGCGGTCGAAGCTGTCGGCGACGATGTACACCCACCCGGTCGTTGACTCCGCCGTCGGTATCGGGTCGTAGTAGCCGCTGATCTGAGACTGCTGGCCGCCCAGGTAGGTCGCGGCCCGCGTCGAGCCCGGAAGTGTCTGCCAAAGCCCTTGTGTCGGTTCAGCTTTCACGAGCCGTGAACTCTGCGGT
Source organism: Mycobacterium sp. (assembly GCA_035642315.1). Lineage (GTDB taxonomy): Bacteria > Actinomycetota > Actinomycetes > Mycobacteriales > Mycobacteriaceae > Mycobacterium. The sequence continues at coordinate 13,486 of DASQSQ010000514.1, read as the reverse complement.
ACCAGGTTTTTGGTGGTGGTGACCAAAAGATAGTTCTGCCGGTTGATCTGCACAACGCCGGCCGGCAACTGCGAATCGCCAACCGGCGTAGGGTCGGCCAGCAGCGGCGACGTTATGCCGGTGACCCCGGTGTAGCGGACTCCGTCCGGGTCGTCGACCGATGACGTGTCAACCCGCAGGGCGATCGGTGAGTAGTAGCCACCGAAACCAACGCCCTGGCCAGCGAAGCTGTCGCCGCAAACTTGCACGACGTCGGTGGGGAATTCCATGAACTCGCACAAGTCGGTCGCACCAATGCCGTAGTCGCGAGTTGGCGTGCCGGTCCCAGCTGTGGGGCCGATCCGCATCACCTGACCCGGCGCCAGCGGATGAAGTACCGGCTCTGGCATCGGGGCCGGCGGATCGGCACGCGCGGGCGAAAACCCTTGCGGGGCGAGCAGACACGCGACGGAAGCGGCCAACAGCGAGCAGCGCGCGATCCGGCGGGAGTCGGCAGGGCTCACCCGCGGATCACAACTCAGAAGCCAGCAGCTCGGCGATCTGAATAGTGTTCAAAGCCGCGCCCTTGCGCAGATTGTCGCCGGACACGAACAACGCCAAGCCGCGCCCGTCGGGCACACCCGGGTCCTGACGGATCCGGCCGACCAGCGAGTCGTCGACGCCGGCGGCGGCCAGCGGCGTCGGCACGTCAACCAGCTTCACGCCCGGTGCGCCGTCCAGAATTTCGCGGGCGCGCTGAGGTGAAAGTGGTTGGGCGAACTCGGCATTGATCGACAACGAGTGGCCGGTAAACACCGGGACCCGTACACAGGTTCCGCTGACCAACAAGTCCGGAATACCCAGGATCTTGCGGCTTTCGTGGCGCAGCTTCTGGTCCTCGTCGGTCTCGCCGGAATCGTCGTCGACCAGCTTTCCGGCCAACGGGACGACGTTGAACGCGATGGGCGCGACGTAAGCCTTCGGCTCCGGGAAATGCAGCGCGCTGCCGTCACGCACCAACTCCTCGGCGCCGTCGATGACCGCACGCGACTGCGACGCGAGTTCTTCCACACCGACCAGCCCGGTCCCGGATACGGCCTGATAGCTCGACACCACCAACCGCACCAGCTGAGCCTCGTCATGCAACACCTTGAGCACCGGCATTGCGGCCATCGTGGTGCAGTTCGGATTGGCGATGATCCCCTTCGGCCGATTGCGCGCGTCGCGCGCGAAGTTCACCTCGGAGACCACCAGCGGCACGTCCGGGTCCTTGCGCCAGGCGGACGAGTTGTCGATCACCGTCACCCCGGCGGCCGCGAACCGGGGCGCCTGCACCCGCGACATGGTCGCGCCGGCGGAGAACAGTGCGATGTCCAGCCCTGTCGGGTCTGCCGTTTCGGCGTCCTCGACCTCGATCTCCTGGCCGCGGAAGGCCAGCTTGCGGCCGTGTGACCGGGCCGACGCGAAAAACCGCACGCCGGATGCCGGGAAGTCACGCTCGTCCAGCAATGCGCGCATCACCTGGCCCACCTGGCCGGTGGCGCCTACTACGCCAATCGCAACCATCTAACGTCCCGTCCCCGCATACACCGTGGCCTCTTCAGCGCCGCCGAGGCCGAATGCTTCGTGCAACGCGACAACAGCCTTGTCTAGTTCGGTGTCGCGGCACAGCACCGAGATCCTGATCTCCGAGGTGGAGATCAGGTCGATGTTGACCCCGACGCCGGCCAGCGCCTCACAGAACGTGGCGGTGACCCCAGGATGGCTGCGCATGCCGGCGCCGATCAGCGACACCTTGCCGATGTGGTCGTCGTAAAGCACTTGGCTGAAACCGATATCGTCTTTGAGCGAGTCCAGCTTCTCCACCGCGACCCGGCCGCTGTCGCGGGGGCAGGTGAAGGTGATGTCGGTCTTGCCGTTCTCGATCTTGGAGATGTTCTGCAGCACCATGTCGATGTTCACATCGACATCGGCGACCGCGCGAAACACCTTGGCGGCGTAGCCCGGGTGGTCAGGTATGCCGACGACAGTCACCTTGGCCTCGCTGCGGTCGTGTGCGACGCCGGTCAGAATGGGCTCTTCCATGGGTTTGTCCTCGATCGATCCGGTGACGACGGTGCCTGGTTTGTCCGAGTACGACGAGCGCACATGCACCGGAATGTTGTAGCGGCGGGCGTATTCCACGCAGCGCAGCATCAGCACCTTGGCGCCGCACGCGGCCATTTCGAGCATCTCCTCGAAGGTGACCGTGTCCAGCCGCCGGGCGTTCGCGACGATCCGCGGGTCGGCGCTGAAGATCCCGTCCACATCGGTGTAGATCTCGCAGACGTCGGCGTGCAGGGCTGCGGCCAGCGCGACCGCGGTGGTGTCCGAGCCGCCGCGACCTAGGGTGGTGACGTCTCTGGTGTCCTGACTGACGCCCTGAAACCCGGCGACCAGGACGATCAGCCCCTCGTCGAGCGCGGACTGCAGCCGGGCCGGGGTGACATCGATGATCTTGGCCTTGCCGTGCGTGCCGGTGGTGATGACACCGGCCTGCGAACCGGTGAATGAGCGGGCCTGCGCGCCCAGGGATTCGATGGCCATCGCCACCAGCGCGTTGGAGATCCGCTCACCGGCGGTCAGCAGCATGTCCAGCTCGCGGGCCGGCGGGGCCGGGCACACCTGCTGGGCCAATTCCAGCAGGTTGTCGGTGGTGTCACCCATTGCCGAGACCACCACGACGACATCGTTGCCCTGTTTTTTAGCCTCGACGATGCGTTCGGCGACACGGCGGATCCGTTCGGCGTCGGCCACCGAAGATCCGCCGTACTTTTGCACGACGAGCGCCACGTCTGTCCCTTCTGGCCTTGCCAGGCTTTTTTGGTCGAAAACAGGATACGTGGATTGATCCGGCGACGATGCCCGCGGGCTGCCGGGATCTGATATCCAATAGTGGCTGGTAAACGCCCGAGAAAGGAGAGTAACGCGGTGGCCGAGGTGTTATGGGGAACCGACCCAGACGAGCATGACTATCCGGCAGCGGCGGACTATCTCGCGCTGCTCGCCAAGCCCGGGCAGGTCAACGAGATCGTGTCAGCCCTGAAGAAGGCCCCGATCGTATACAAGAAGGCCAAGGATCTGCTGCGCGCGTCACGCCTGGCCTTACTACCAACGGACAACGCGCATGTGGCTTCCGACCTGGCGAAAATCAAGAAAGGCAAGCAGCTGTCACCGATTCTGGTTGTCCGCGGAGACCTGACAACCGATGTCGCGTTGCAGATTGCTGACGGCTACCACCGGGTCTGCGCGAGCTATCACACCGACGAGAACACCGACATCCCGGTCAAGATCGTCCCGGCCGCGGACTGACCTCCGGGGTTTTAAACACGCGTGCCGGAGCGGTAAGCTGCGTGACGTGCAGCGGGTGCTCCTTCTCAGACGCCGCGGCGGGGCCTGATCCAGACCGGCCTCCCGTCGCGGGTGTTCGCGATGCGCCGGTCACCGCCATATATGGCGCCTCTTCCCATTCCCCGGAGCAATCACCGTGACTGAGATTTCCAGCTTCACCTCCCCCGATCTGGGAGACTCCTCCGACGTATTCAAGTCCGCACGAACCATCACCAAACCTGCCGGCCAACCCAACACCGGCCAGCCGGCGTGGAACACCCAACGCGGGTCATCGATGCCGGTCGGCCGATACCGACCATTCGCCGAAGAGGTCGAGGCCGTTCGGCTGGCCGACCGGACCTGGCCGGACCGGGTGATCACCCGCCCCCCGCTGTGGTGTGCGGTAGACCTGCGCGACGGCAACCAGGCGCTGATCGACCCGATGAGCCCGGCCCGCAAGCGCCGCATGTTCGACCTGCTGGTCCGGATGGGCTACAAGGAGATCGAGGTCGGGTTCCCGTCGGCCAGTCAGACCGACTTCGACTTCGTCCGCGACATCATCACCGAGGGCGCGATTCCCGACGACGTCACCATCCAGGTGCTGACCCAGTGCCGGCCGGAGTTGATCGAACGCACCTTCGTCGCATGCGCGGGCGCACACCGCGCGATCGTGCACTTCTACAACTCGACATCGATCCTGCAGCGGCGCGTCGTCTTCCGGGCCGACCGGGCCGCAGTCCAGGCCATCGCGACCGAGGGCGCGCGCAAGTGTGTCGAGGAGGCCGCGAAGTACCCGGGCACACAGTGGCGGTTCGAGTACTCGCCGGAGTCCTACACCGGCACCGAACTGGAATACGCCAAACAGGTCTGCGACGCCGTCGGCGACATCATCGAGCCCACGCCGGACAACCCGATCATCTTCAACATGCCCGCGACGGTGGAGATGGCCACCCCGAACGTCTACGCCGACTCGATCGAGTGGATGCACCGGAATCTGGCCCGCCGCGATTCCGTGATTTTGAGCCTGCACCCACACAACGACCGCGGAACAGCCGTTGCCGCAGCCGAATTGGGATACCAGGCCGGTGCCGACCGGATCGAGGGCTGTCTGTTCGGTAACGGCGAGCGCACCGGCAACGTCTGCCTGGTGACACTGGCCCTGAACCTGTTCTCCCGCGGCGTCGACCCACAGATCGACTTCTCCAACATCGACGAGATCCGCCGCACGGTGGAGTACTGCAACCAGTTGCCGGTCCACGAACGTCACCCCTACGGCGGGGACTTGGTCTATACCGCGTTCTCCGGCAGTCACCAGGACGCCATCAACAAGGGCTTGGACCAGATGAAGGTCGATGCGGATGCCGCCGATTCCGATGTCGACGACATGCTCTGGCAGGTGCCGTATCTGCCGATCGATCCGCGCGACGTCGGACGCACCTACGAGGCGGTGATCCGGGTCAATTCGCAGTCCGGCAAGGGCGGCGTGGCCTACATCATGAAAGCCGACCACGGCCTGGCGTTGCCGCGACGGCTGCAGATCGAGTTTTCCGGCGTCGTTCAAAAGATCGCAGAGGGCACGGCGGGAGAGGGCGGCGAGGTCAGCCCCAAGGCGATGTGGGAGGCATTCTCCGAGGAGTACCTGGCGCCGGTGCGGCCGCTGGAGCGGATGAAGCAGCGGGTGGATGCCTCCGAGGAAGACAGCGGCATCACCAGGATCGTCGCGACGGTCAAGGTCGACGGGGCCGAGACGGAGATCAGTGGTTCCGGCAACGGACCGCTCGCCGCTTTCGTCGACGCGTTGGGCGCCGTCGGGTTCGACGTCTCCGTCCTGGATTACTCCGAGCACGCGATGAGCGCCGGCGAGGAGGCCCAGGCAGCGGCGTACGTCGAGGCTTCGATCGGCGGCCGCACGGTGTGGGGTGTGGGGATCGCGCCGTCGATTACCACCGCGTCGCTGCGTGCCGTGGTGTCGGCGGTGAACCGGGCCGCCCGGAATTGACTGACGCGCCTAGCTGGCGGCGGGCTCCGATGTCAGGCTGGTGTAGGGCTGGCTGAGGTTCTGCGGCAACGTGTTTGGCCTCGGTGTTCGCATTTCCGGTGCCAACAGATCGATGGTGGCGTTGAAGGGCAGGGGTATCTGGCGTGCGGAGAGCAGTGGTCCCATGGCGTCGCCCGTAACGGGGCCCGACAGCAGCGAACCTTGGGCACGGCTGCAGCCATGCTGTAGCAACGTCATAGCTGCTATCGGGGTCTCGACGCCCTCGGCGGTCAACTGCAAACCGGCTGCATCGGCGAGTCCGATGCTCGCCTGCACGACTGCCAGATCGACCGCACTGGTGCCAAGCTCACGGATAAATCCCGCGCCGATTTTGAGCATGTCGACTGGGAGGGATTTCAGCTGCCTGAAAACGACGTCACCCGAGCCGAAGTCGTCAATGGCGATCTGGACGCCGACGTGCTTGAGCATCGCGAGGGTGGTGTCGGTGTTCTCGATGTCGCGCACCATCGCACGCTCGCAGATCTCCAGACACAACGATCCTGCGTCGATGCCGAATTCGTCGGTGGTGGCGGCCACGCTGTCGGCGAAACCGTCGCTGGCCAGTAGCGCCGATGAGACGTTGACACGCAACGTGATCTGTTGATCGATGCCATCCGATCGCCACCGGCTGAAGTCGCCGCAGGCCCGCCGCATGACCCATCGACCCAACCGCCCGGCGAGACTGATCGATTGGGGGGCGCCGTTTTGCGCATCCACCGGCACCAGACCCCGAGTCGGCTGCTCCCAGCAGGCCAGCGCTTCGACCGCCAGTATTTCACCGGTGCGCAGGTCGATTTCGGGCAGATACTGCAGCACCAGCGCGTCGCTGTCGATGCCGGCAGGCGAATGGAGCGCGCTGCCGTTTCGAGACGCACACAGCATCGGTACGCCGTGATTGAACACGGCGACCGCGTTGCCGCCTTTGCGCTTAACCGCCAGAGCGGCCTGATCGGCCCGGTGCAGTAGATCATCGCCGGCGTCGACACCGGGAATGCCCACTGCCACCCCGATGCTGAGGGTGCGGGTGACCAGGTCTGCGCCGATGCGGACCGGGTCACACATCGTGGTATGCAGCGTGCGCGCCAAGTCTCCCGCGCTCTCAGCCGACATCGTCCCTTTGGGAATGACGACGAATTCATCGCCGCCGACGCGGGCGACCAGGGCGTCGTGGCCGACTTTGGCGCCGAGCCGTTGTGCGCAGGCCCGGATGACCATATCGCCAGCGGCATGACCGAGGTGATCGTTGATGGTCTTCAGCCGGTCCAAATCGATATAGAGCGCTGCGACCGGACCGGGTTGTCCCATCTGCAGTCTGCGACGGATTTCTGCGGTCAGCGCTCGACGATTGTGCAGACCGGTCAATTCGTCTTGCTCGGCCAGCCTATGCAGGCGGCTCTCAGCGGCGATACGGCTCTGCAGCTGTGCGAACAACGACGCAACCACAGCGAGTACATCGAGTTCTTCGGGTGTCCAGCCGTCGCCGCCCCATCTGGTCAAGCCGAGGACGCCCGTGGTCACGGTCTCCCAGACCAGGGGCGCGACCGCCGTCACCCACGCTCGGCCGCGGCAATCCGCGAACCGGCTGGCGTGACCGAGCTTTGCTGTGTCGGACGCAATAACCGTCGGCGTTTTAAGTTCCTCGGCGACCACGCCGTCGGCGTCGGCGAACGGAATCTCCGCCAGCGGATCCAGGTCGGGAACCACATCCCGCGGCGGCCATTCGGCGATCAGCATCGAAGCCCGAAGGCTGTGATCGTTGTGACGCAAAAACGCGGCGTCGGCCTCGAACTGCTCAACGAGCTGCGCGAGCAGCCGTTCGCATACCATCGGCGCGGAGAACGCGCCGGCGCCCTTCATCTGGGCGACTACCCCGGCGATGATGCCGAGAAAGCGGTCGGCCATAGCGCCCTCCATATGTGGAGTAAGCCCCCGGATATGTGGAGTTAGCCCCCGTGGAAATATCGTCGGATTCACCGCGCGGCCGAAGCATGGTGAGCCTGCGTCCCGGCCGTCTCATCTTTGCGGTAGTGGCCTGCCTACCAAGGCCGGGCGCGACCCAGTGTAAACGTGATAAGCGCCAAATGTGAAGAACCTGATAAAAAACTTATAGTTCGCATAGACGTTGCTTACGTGTGACGGGCGTTTAGCCGTCGATCAGGCCCGAGAACGATCTACCACCGGTAGCTGACCTCAGGCCGTGATCTTGGCCAGCAGCATCCCCGCCAGAGTCTGAGCCTGTACGCAGCTGTCGGCCACCACGGTGAGATAGATCCAGCCCTTGAGCACGTCGACCGTCGCGGGCGGAGCCCCGAAGCAGAACGCCTGGTCGCCGAGCCCCGGGATGTTCTGAACGGGGCCGGCCGTCTGCTTGTTGGTGGCGAATCCCTTCGCTTGTGCGTTGAGGCATTGCTCGTTGGGGGGCTGGCCATCGAAGCAGTAGAGGTCGTTGTAATACAGCTTGAAGCTGACATCGTTGCCTGCCGACGGCACGGAATTGCATTGCGCTTCGCTCGCGGACTGGCTGCCCGCCGGCGCAGGAAACGACCTGCCCATCACTCGACTGATGTCGGCGCCGCTCAACACGCCGCAGAAGTTCGCGGGGACATGCACCTTGCCGACCTTTGCAGCCGAGCCTGCGTCGCCGCCGGGCGAACCTCCGCCGCACGCCGCTGTCACCACCGCGGTGGCGACCACCACCCCCCACGTCGCTGCCCGCATGCTCAACATCATCGCCGACTTGCTCTGGCGCGACCACCACGGTGGGTCGCCGCGCAGCTCAGAAGAGCGCGAATTGCTCGCCCGCGCAAGCCGACTCGACGATCCCGTCGACACCGGTGCCGTGCACCACGGACGCGACGCAATCCATGAACTTCGCGTCGGAAACCATGGGTACTCCGAGCTCGTGAGCCAGATAGCCTTTGCCCCGAGCTGGACGGTGTTCGTTGCAAATCACCAAGGAGGTTTCCCGGTCGACCGCGTCGGCATAAGCCAAGCCGGCGTGCAGGATTCGCTCCACCAGCTCCTCATGGGTCCGATCGACCTCGGCTGCCAGCGCGACCCGCATGCCCTGAACCAACAGCCCGCCGCGGACATACGGGCCCGGGTTGACGTACGGGCACGGCATCCGGGAGGCCAGCACCTTCAGCGGCCTCAACTCGTCGTGGGTAACGCGTCCGCTCGGCCAGTGCCGGCGGGTGACCGGTCGCACGGGCAGCCAGACGTCACGTTCCCGGGCCCGCTGCAACGCAGCCGCCAGCACGTTGGTCAGCACAACCGCGTCATCGAAGGCGTCGTGTGCGCGCCGCTGCGTCACACCCCAGTGCGCGGCCAGCGTCTCCAATCGCAGGTTGTCGATGCCTAGTTCGAGCCGTCGGGCCAATTCGACCGTGCACATGACGCTGTCGATCGGCAGCTCGACGTCGGCCATCTCGGCCTCCGCGGTCAGGAAGCCGTAGTCGAAGGCGACGTTGTGCGCGACCAGCGTGCGCCCTCGCACGAGTTCGACCACGTCGCCGACGATGTCGCTGAACTGCGGCTGGTCCTCCAGCATCGCCGCGGTCAGCCCGTGGATGTGGGTGGGCCCGGGATCCACTCCCGGATTGAGCAGGCTGACCACGGACTGCTCGACGTGGCCTTCGGCATCGAGCGCAAGCACCGCGAGGCTGATGACGCGGGCGCTGCCGGGTCGGAAGCCGGAGGTTTCGACGTCGATGACGGCCCATCCCGAATCGGGCTCAGTGGCCGGCCGACCCCAGGCGGTCTGCATACAGGGAGGATTTCACGTCGAGCCGACATCACCGGGTCGCTGCGCGCCGTGTCGTGAACTTAAGATGCCCGGGTGATCAACGCCCGGGGACGTCTGGCCCTCGCCGCCGGAGCCGGCGCGCGATGGGCCTCCCGGGTGACCGGTCGCGGGGCGGGGGCGATGATCGGCGGCCTGGTGGCGATGACCCTGGATCGGTCGATTCTGCGTCAGCTCGGGAACGGTCGGCGCACGGTCGTCGTCACCGGAACCAACGGCAAGTCGACGACGACCCGGATGACCGCGGCCGCCCTGCGCACACTGGGCGGCGTGGCCACCAACGCCGAAGGCGCGAACATGGACGCCGGTCTGGTGGCCGCGCTGGCCGCTGACCGCAACGCCGCGCTTGCGGTCCTCGAGGTCGATGAAATGCACGTGCCGCATGTGGCGGATGCCGTCGAGCCCGCCGCCATCGTCTTGCTCAACCTGTCCCGCGACCAGCTGGACCGGGTCGGCGAGATCAACGTGATCGAGCGCAGGCTGCGGGCCGGGCTGGCCGCACACCCGGACGTAGTCGTCATCGCCAACTGCGACGACGTGTTGATGACCTCGGCCGCCTATGACCACGCCAACGTGGTCTGGGTGGCGGCGGGCGGCAGCTGGGCGGCCGACTCGGTCAGCTGCCCGCGCAGCGGCGAGGTGATCATCCGCCAGCAGGGTCACTGGTATTCCACCGGAGCTGACTTCAAACGGCCCAGCCCGCAGTGGTGGTTCGACGGGGACACGCTCTATGGGCCCGACGGGCTGGCGCTACCGATGCGGCTGGCGCTCCCCGGCCCGGTCAATCGGGGAAACGCGGCCCAAGCGGTGGCGGCGGCCGTCGCGCTGGGCGGCGATCCGGCAGCCGCCGTGGCCGCGGTGTCCGGGGTCGACGAAGTCGCTGGGCGTTACCGGACTATCGCTGTTGGCGCGCACACCGTGCGAATGCTGTTGGCCAAGAACCCCGCCGGCTGGCAGGAGGCCCTGTCGATGGTCGACAAGGACGCGGCCGGGGTGGTGATCTCCGTCAACGGACAGGTGCCCGACGGCGAAGATCTGTCCTGGCTGTGGGACGTTCGGTTCGAGCACTTCGAAAACACGGCCGTAGTCGCGGCCGGCGAGCGCGGGACCGACCTCGCGGTCCGGCTCGGCTATGCCGGTGTCGAGCACACGCTCGTACACGACACGCTGGCGGCCATCGCCTCGTGCCCACCCGGTCGAGTCGAGGTCGTCGCCAACTACACCGCGTTTCTTCAATTGCAGCGGCGGATCAAATGACCGTGCGGATCGGGCTGGTGCTGCCCGACGTGATGGGCACCTATGGCGACGGCGGGAATGCGGCGGTGCTGTGTCGGCGGCTGCGGCTGCGGGGCATCGCCGCGGAGATCGTCGAGATCACGCTGGCCGACGTCGTGCCGGACAGCCTCGACCTGTACACGTTGGGCGGCGCCGAGGACTACGCGCAGCGGTTGGCGACCAAGCATCTGATCCAGTACTCGGGATTGCAGCGCGCGGCGGCCCGCGGCGCGCCCGTGCTGGCGATCTGCGCGGCCATCCAGGTGCTCGGCCATTGGTACGAGACGTCGTCGGGCGAACGCGTCGACGGCGTGGGTCTGCTCGACGTGACGACGTCCCCACAGAGCGCTCGCACCATCGGAGAGGTGGTCAGCACGCCGCTGCTGGACGGGCTGACGCAGCCGTTGACCGGTTTCGAGAACCACCGCGGCGGGACGGTGCTCGGCGACGCCGCGTCGCCGCTGGGCACCGTGAAGAAGGGCGCAGGCAACCGCGCCGGCGACGGCTTCGACGGCGTGGTGCAGGGCAGTGTGGTCGCCACCTACATGCACGGGCCGTGCTTGGCCCGCAACCCGGAGCTTGCCGACCTGCTGCTGAGCAAGGTGGTGGGCGAGCTGGCCCCGCTGGACCTGCCCGAGGTGGACTTGTTGCGCCGCGAGCGGCTGCGGGCCTAGTCACACGAGCCTCTTGCGTCACTCCGCGGGAGGGGCACGGCATTCTCGTTTTAACACCACCGGTGATATCACTCGGCCGGTGATATCACCGGTGGTGCCGTTTCCAAGCACCATGCAATGGCCGGACTCAGGTACCGGAGTTACCCGTGTGACTAAACAAAGCCCGCTCAGGCCATGGCGCGGCGGCCGGTCAGCGCACGGCCCAGGGTCAGCTCGTCGGCGAATTCCAGATCGCCGCCCATCGGCAGCCCGGAAGCGATGCGCGTGACGGTCAAACCGGGAATGTCGCGCAGCATCCGCACCAGGTAAGTGGCGGTCGCCTCGCCTTCGGTGTTGGGGTCGGTCGCGATGATGACCTCGGTGATGTCGACGCCGTCGACCTGCTGACCGATCCGGTTCAGCAACTCGCGGATCCGCAGCTGCTCGGGACCGACGCCGGACAGCGGATCCAGTGCGCCGCCGAGAACGTGGTAGCGGCCGCGGAATTCGCGGGTGCGCTCGACGGCCTGGACGTCCTTGGGCTCCTCGACGACACAAACCTGTGAGCCGTCGCGGCGGGGATCGGCGCAGATGCGGCAACGCTCGTCGTCGGAGACGTTGCCGCACACCGCGCAGAACTGCACGCCGTCGCGGACCTTGGCCAGCACCGCGGTGAGCCGGTCGATGTCTGGCGGTTCGACGGACAACAGGTGAAAGGCGATGCGCTGCGCGCTCTTCGGTCCGATACCCGGCAGCTTGCCGAGCTCGTCGATCAGATCCTGGACCGGTCCCTCAAACACCCAGTGCGCCGCCCATACCACCGGCCAGCGGACCCAGCTGCTCCTGCGCCATCGTGGTGACCTGGTGGGAGGCGTCGGCGAGTGCGCCAACGATCAAGTCCTGCAACGTCTCGACGTCGTCGGGGTCGACGACTTTGGGGTCGATCTTGACCGCCATGACCTCGCCACTGCCCTTGACAGTGACCTCCACCAGACCGCCGCCGGCCTTACCTTGCACCTCGGCGTTGGCAAGTCGCTGCTGGGCAGCCATCAGCTGTTGCTGCATCTGCTGGGCCTGAGCGAGCAACGCCGACATGTCGGGCGGGCCTCCGGGCTGCATGACGGTCCCCTTGCATCTTGGTCTCGACTTGGTTGCGCCTGCACCTTGCGGGCGGTTCGAAGCTTCAAGCCTAGACGGCGCCGGGCTAACGTGGCGCACGTGCGCGTCCTACATAGTTTGTGTTGCCTGCGTGTCGGGGCCCCCGGAGCGTTAGCGGCCATCGGCATCCTCATTCTCGTCACCGCCGCACCGACGCCAACGCCACCGAAAGCATCCGCGGCCCCCGGCAACATCGCCGGCATGATCGTGTTCCTCGACCCCGGCCATAACGGCGCCAATGACGCATCGATCAGCCGTCAGGTGCCCACCGGCCGTGGCGGCACCAAGGACTGCCAGGCCAGCGGAACCTCGACGAACGACGGGTATCAGGAGCACACCTTCACCTGGGACACCACGTTGCGCATCCGCGCCGAACTCAACGCACTGGGCGCACGCACGGCGATGTCGCGGGGGGACGACAGCACGGTGGGCCCTTGCGTCGATCAGCGCGCCGCGATGGCCAATGCCCTACACCCCAACGCCGTCGTCAGCATCCACGCCGACGGCGGTCCGCCAAACGGGCGGGGATTTCACGTGAACTACTCCGCGCCGCCACTCAACCAGGCGCAGGCGGGCCCGTCGGTGCAGCTCGCCCGGGTCATGCGCGACCAGATGCAGGCGTCGGGTATTCCGCCGGCCAACTACATCGGCCAGGACGGTCTGTATGGGCGTTCGGACCTGGCAGGTCTGAACCTGGCGCAGTATCCATCGGTCCTGGTCGAGTGCGGCAACATGAAGAACCCGGCTGACTCGGCGCTGATGGAGTCTCCCGAGGGCCGGCAAAAGTATGCCGACGCCGTGGTCAAGGGCATCGCCGCCTACCTGGGCAGCCAGGGCCAGGCGGGCTAGCTCTCCAGCTCCTTTTTCAGGTTCGCTAGCACCTCACCCTGGATTCTTTTCAGTCCCAGCGGCGCGAACGTCTTCTCGAAGAATCCCTTCACGCCCCCCGCTCCTGTCCACGTGGTCGTGACGGTGACGCTCGAACCCGGTCCGGCGGGAGCCACCGTCCAGTTGGTGACCATCGACGAGTTGGCGTCCTTCTCGATGACGGCGTGGCCGGCGACGTCAACATTGGCCCGGACATCACGAACCCGGGATTTAGTGGCCTGCAGCTTCCAGCTGGCAACCGTTCCCTGCCCCTGCCCACCTTCCAGCACCTGGTAATCGCGATAATGCGACGACAGAATTTTGGGGCGGATTCCTCGGTAGTCG
>DASQSQ010000513.1:0-9657 GCA_035642315.1 Mycobacterium sp. | reverse complement strand
CATCGCGAAGGCGACGGGCGAGTGAATCGAGACGTACGCGTAAGCTGACGCGGTTAGCACGCGGCACAACTAAGAAAAAATCAACACTGCTTTAACAAGCACCAACAAGTCCAGGAGGACACAGAAGTGGCGAAGGCGAAGTTCGAGCGGACGAAGCCGCACGTCAACATCGGGACCATCGGTCACGTTGACCACGGCAAGACCACACTGACCGCGGCTATCACCAAGGTTCTGCACGACAAGTACCCGACTTTGAACGAGTCGCGTGCATTCGACCAGATCGACAACGCGCCCGAAGAGCGTCAGCGCGGTATCACGATCAACATCTCCCACGTGGAGTACCAGACCGAGAAGCGTCACTACGCGCACGTCGACGCCCCGGGCCACGCCGACTACATCAAGAACATGATCACCGGCGCCGCCCAGATGGACGGCGCGATCCTGGTAGTCGCCGCCACCGACGGCCCGATGCCGCAGACCCGCGAGCACGTGCTGCTGGCCCGCCAGGTCGGAGTGCCCTACATCCTGGTCGCACTGAACAAGGCCGACATGGTCGACGACGAGGAGTTCCTCGAGCTCGTCGAGCTCGAGGTCCGCGAACTGCTGGCCGCCCAGGAGTTCGACGAGGACGCCCCGGTGATCAAGGTATCCGCGCTCAAGGCGCTCGAGGGCGACCCGAAGTGGGTTGAGACTGTCGTGGAGCTGATGAACGCGGTCGACGAGTCGATCCCGGACCCGGTCCGCGACACCGACAAGCCGTTCCTGATGCCCGTCGAGGATGTTTTCACCATCACCGGTCGTGGCACCGTGGTGACCGGCCGTGTCGAGCGTGGCGTCATCAACGTCAACGAGGAAGTCGAGATCGTCGGCATCAAGCAGACCAGCGCCAAGACGACGGTCACCGGTGTGGAGATGTTCCGCAAGCGGCTCGACCAGGGCCAGGCAGGCGACAACGTCGGGCTGCTGCTGCGTGGTATCAAGCGCGAGGACGTCGAGCGCGGCCAGGTCGTCGTCAAGCCCGGCACCACCACCCCGCACACCGACTTCGAGGGCAGCGTCTACATCCTGTCCAAGGACGAGGGCGGTCGGCACACGCCGTTCTTCAACAACTACCGTCCGCAGTTCTACTTCCGCACCACCGACGTGACCGGTGTGGTGACGCTGCCGGAGGGCACCGAGATGGTGATGCCCGGTGACAACACCGACATCACGGTGAAGCTGATCCAGCCCGTCGCCATGGACGAGGGTCTGCGGTTCGCGATCCGTGAGGGTGGCCGTACCGTCGGCGCCGGCCGGGTCACCAAGATCGTCAAGTAGTTCGACCGCTGAGCGGTGCTCACCCGAAGGGGTGGGCGCCGTTTTGCGTGGCGTGGCGCTTTGCTGGTTCGTGACGGCAAACCGAGGATTCCGCTACGCTGACCTGCATCATCGTCCGGGTTCGGCCGACGTAGGAGCATGCCATGCTAGCGCGCTACATCAGAGCCCAGATCGTCGTCCTGGTGTGTGGAGGTTTGGTCGGCCCCATCTTCCTCATCACGTACTTCGTGCTGCCCGGCATGTTTGGGGGTTCTTTCGGCACCGATACGAGCTCGTTGGTCCAGCAGAACACCTCGTGGATGCTGTGGGCCGGGCTGCTGATCACGGTCGCCGACGTGCTGGTCGCCATCTGGCTGGCCAACCGCGGCGCCAAGTCGTCGGCCAAGAGCGCCGCGCTGCAACAGACCGGGGTGCTGACGATGGCCCAGATCACGGGCCTGGGTGAAACCGGAATGCGCATCAACGAGCGACCGGTGGTCAACTTGGACCTGCACATCAGCGGGCCCGGGTTCGAGTTCGACGACCGCAAACGAGTGACCGTCGACATCACCAAGCAGGCCATCGTCACGGCGCGCAAGCTCGTCGTGCTGGTGGACCCGAACACGCGTGACTACGAGATCAACTGGCAAGCCAGCGCATTGATCTGCGGTGTGGTCCCGGCACAATTCCAGAGCACCGAGGACAACCGGACCTACGACCTGAGCGGACAGACCGGCCCGCTGATGGAGATCATGCAAATCTACAAAGCCAACAACCTGCCATTCGGGGGCACCGTCGACGTTCGCAACTACCCGGCGGTGCGTCAACAGGTCATGGACGTGGTCCGGCGCGCAGCCGCTCAGCAGCAGCCCGCGCCGGCCGGGGTGGGGGCCGGGGCAGCGGGCGTCACACCACCGCAGGCGTCCGTCGGCCAGCGGCTCCAGGAGCTGGAGGCGCTGCACAAAGCGGGTGCGCTGAGCGCCGAGGAGTATGCGAGCAAGCGGGCGCAGATCATCGCCGCCATCTGACCCGAGTCTCGAGCGCGGACCGATCGCCTGCCCGGCTCGCCCCCGCAAGCGGGGACCCCCACCTCATCGCCCATCTCGCTCTGCATCGTCGCCGGGCGCTAGAACACGTTTCAGTTTTGCTGCTAGCCTGATCGGCAGTCGGCGAAAGGGGCTGTTGTGTCTGGTCCGTTACACGGGCGGGTGGCGTTCATTACCGGCGCGGCGCGCGGCCAGGGCCGCGCGCATGCGATCCGGCTGGCCCGAGAGGGCGCCGACGTCATCGCCCTGGACATCTGCGCCCCGGTGTCGGACAGCATCACCTACCGGCCGGCCACGCCGGAGGATCTGGCCGAGACCGTCCGCGCGGTGGAAGCCGAAGGGCGCAAAGTATTGGCCCGCGAGATCGACATTCGCGACGATGCGGCACTGCGACAGCTGGTGAGCGACGGCGTCGAGCAATTCGGCCGCATCGACATCCTGGTCGCCAACGCGGGTGTGCTCAGTTGGGGACGGATCTGGGAGCTCTCAGATGAGCAGTGGGACACCGTCATCGGGGTCAACCTGACGGGGACCTGGCGCACGCTGCGAGCGGTGATCCCGGTGATGATCGAGGCCGGTAACGGCGGCTCCATCGTGGTTGTCAGCTCGTTGGCCGGGCTGAAGGCCACCCCGGGCAACGGCCACTACTCGGCGACCAAGCACGGGCTCGTCGCGCTGACCAATGCACTGGCAATCGAGCTTGGCGAGTTCGGCATTCGGGTCAACTCCATCCACCCCTACTCGGTTGACACGCCGATGATCGAGCCAGAGCTGATGATGCAGATCTTCGCCGAGCATCCTCAGTATGTGCATAGCTTTGGCCCAATGCCATTGCAGCCCAAGGGATTCATGGGAGCCGACGAGGTTGCCGACGTCGTCGCCTTCCTGGCCGGCGACGGCTCCGGCACACTGACCGGAGCGCAGATCCCCGTCGACAAGGGCGTGTTGAAGTACTGAAATTGCGAGAGCGCTCCACACGGGCCATTAGCCGTCGGCGGTCGTCCGAGATCAAAACGTTAGCCGACATTCAATGCGATTTCACAACTCGCTTTGCGCTATCGTCAAGGTTGACAACATATCTTGAACGTTATGCGCACCGCCTATCATGCGGAACTCGCGAGGTTAACAGAGCACCTCGGCGAGATGTGTGGGCTGGCCGGGGTTGCCATGGAACACGCAACCGAGGCCTTGCTGCAGGCGGATCTGGTGTTGGCCGAACAGGTTCTCGGCGACCACGACAAAATCGCCGCGATGAGCGCCGCCGCCGAGGAGAACGCGTTTGCGCTGCTGGCCCCTCTCCGAGCGCCGGTGGCTAATGACCTGCGGGCGATCGTCAACGCCCTCCGCGTGATTGTCGACATCGACAGGATGGGCGCGCTGGCCCTACACGTAGCCGAGATCACCCGCTGGCGTCATCCCCAGCATGCGTTGCCGGAAGAGGTCACGGGATATTTCGCTGAAATGGGCCGGATCGCAGTTAAATTGGGTAACGGCGCGCAAGAAGTGCTGTTGACGCGCGACCCGAGAAGGGCCGCGCGCATCCGCAGAGAAGACGATGCGATGGATGATCTGCACCGCCATCTGTTCACCGTGATGATGGATCCCGAATGGAAGCACGGCGTGGCCGCCGCCGTAGACGTGACGCTGCTGGGTCGCTACTACGAGCGCTTCGCCGACCACGCCGTCCAAGTGGCGCATCGAGTTATCTTCCAGATGGCTAGCAGTATCTGCGACTACGAATCGATGCCGACGTAATGCTGGTTTCGAACGGATTCAACTCGCGATCTCGGCCAGTGTGTCAGCGAGTCGATCGACAGCCCAATCGATCTCCGCTGCGGTAATCACCAGCGGGGGAGCGACGCGCAGCGTTGATTCGTGCGTGTCCTTGACCAGCACGCCGCGCTGGGCCAATCGCAGGCTGAGTTGCTTTCCGGTGCCGAGTGCGGGGTCGATGTCCACCCCGGCCCACAAGCCCCGACCACGCACAGCAAGCACGCCACGACCGATCAGTGTCCGCAGCCGCCAGTGCAGGCGCCTGCCGAGGTGCGCTGCGCGGTCCTGAAATTCCCCGCGACCCAGCATCGACACCACCGTGCTGCCGATCGCCGCCGCCAAGGGGTTGCCGCCGAACGTCGAACCGTGCTCGCCGGGATGCAACACCCCCAGGACCTCGCGGTCGGCCACCACCGCCGACAATGGCACCACGCCGCCGCCCAGCGCTTTGCCGAGCAGATAGATATCGGGCACCACGTCCCAGTGGTCGCACGCGAAGGTGCGGCCGGTGCGGGCCAGACCCGACTGGATCTCGTCGGCGATCATCAAGACGTTGTAGGCAGAACAGATTTGCCGCACTTCGGGCAGATAGTCGTCCGGCGGCACGATCACGCCGGCCTCGCCTTGAATCGGCTCCAACAGCACGGCGACGGTGTGCTGGTCAATCGCTTTGGCCAGCGCGTCGGCGTCGCCGAATGGCACCGAACGGAAGCCGGGTGTGAACGGCCCGAAGCCGCTGCGCGCGGTCTCGTCCGAGGAAAAGCTGACGATGCTGATAGTGCGGCCATGAAAGTTGTTGTCGGCCACGATGATATTCGCTTGGCCGCCAGGGACGCCCTTGACGTCGGTGCCCCATTTGCGGGCGACCTTGAGAGCGCTCTCCACTGCTTCGGCGCCGCTGTTCATCGGCAACACCATGTCCTTGTCGCACAGCGTCGCCAATGCCGCACAGAACCCGCCCAGCGCGTCGGCGTGAAATGCCCGGCTGACCAACGTGACGAGGTCGAGCTGGGCATGTGCAGTGGCGGTGATTTCGGGGTTGCGGTGTCCGAAATTCACTGCGGAATACGCGGATAGACAGTCCAGATAACGGCGACCCTCGACGTCGGTGATCCACGCTCCCTCTGCACTGGCAGCCACCACCGGAAGCGGCGAGTAGTTGTGTGCGGTGTGGCGCTCGTCGAGGGCGATCGCCGACGCGGTGAGTCCGGGCCCAGTGGTCGCGGTGTCCAGGACAGTCACGAATACACCTCCAGTGTGCAACATTTGACGGATCCGCCGCCCTTGAGTAGCTCGCTCATCTCTACGCCGATCGGTTCGAAACCGGCTCGGGACAACTGCCCGGCGAATCCCACCGCGGCGGCCGGGTGTACCACGTGGCGGCCATCTGAGACGGCGTTGAGGGCGAACACGTAGGCGTCGGCGCTTTCCACCGCGATCGCGTCGGGAAACAGCGTTTCCAGCTGCATCCGTGAGCTTTCGGAAAAGGCAGGCGGGTAGTAGGCGATGGTGGTGTCGTCGAGCACGCTCAGCGCGGTATCGAGGTGGTAGAAGCGCGGATCGACCAACTGCAGGCTGACCACCGGCCGACCGAAGATCTCCGCGATCTCGTAGTGCGCCCGTGGATCGGTCCGAAAGCCCGTTCCGGCCAAGATCTTTTGGCCCACCGGTAGCAAGTCGCCCTGACCTTCGTTGACGTGGCGGGTGTGCGCGAGGCGATACCCGCGCGATCGCATCCAATCCGCATACAGGACCGATTCATGGTGGCGCTGAGGATATTTGAATCGGGCAACCACCGCTGTGCCGTTGAGTATCAACCCGCCGTTGGCGGCGTAGACCATGTCGGGCAGACCGGCTACCGGATCGACCAGATCGACCACGTGTCCTAGCCGCAGGTAGGTGTCGCGAAGGTGCTGCCACTGCCCCAGAGCAACAGCAGCGTCGACGGGGTTGGCGGTGTCCATCCAAGGGTTAATCGCGTAGTCGACCGCGAAGAACTGCGGAGGGGTCATGACATAGTGCCGAATTCGCGCGCTGCGTTCGGTCGCTCGGGCGGCCCTCGACGCCGGAGCCGGCACCGGCGCATCCGCGAAGATCGTCATAATTCGACGATATCGGAGGCACTTCACGCAATGGGTCGCCGATCATTGCTCTTATCCGCATGATTTATTGCGCAGGATGCAATAATGCGGCTATCTGTTGTGGCGGGAGGATCGATGGACCGGTTGAACGACATCGACGAGCAGATTCTCGCCGAAATGGCCCAACATGCCCGCGCAACGTTCGCCGAAATCGGCGCGCGGGTGAATCTCTCGGCTCCGGCGGTGAAGCGTCGGGTCGACCGCATGCTCGACAGCGGGGTGATCCGAGGCTTCACCACCGTCGTCGATCGCAACGCAATGGGTTGGAACACCGAGGCTTACGTCCAGGTCTACTGCCACGGCCGGATTTCGCCCGACGAGCTGCGCCGGGCCTGGATCGACATTCCCGAGGTGGTTAGCGCCGCGACGGTCACCGGCACCGCCGACGCCATGCTGCATGTGCTGGCACGCGATATGGCGCACCTGGAGGCCGCCCTCGAGCGGATTCGTACCAGCGCCGATATCGAACGCAGCGAGAGCATTGTCGTGCTGTCCAATCTCATCGACCGGTCGCGGGCCGAGGGGTGAGCGACCGCGGGTCGCCACAGTCGTGTATGAACTCCAAATGACCACTAGCTCAGGCGGCAACGGAATACTGATCGTCGGCGGAGGGCTCGCTGCGACCCGGACCGCTGAGCAACTGCGCCAAGCGGGCTATACCGGCGCGCTGACCATCGTCAGCAACGAAGTTCATTTGCCCTATGACCGCCCGCCGCTGTCCAAGGAAGTACTGCGCAGCGAAGTCGACGACGTGACGCTCAAACCGCGTGAGTTCTACGACGAGAACAACATCACGCTGCGGCTCGGATCGGCGGCCACCGGCCTGGACACCGCGGCACAGACGGTCACTCTCGACGACGGAACGACGCTGGGCTATGACGAACTCGTCATCGCGACCGGCTTGGTGCCGCGGCGCATTCCGGCGTTCCCCGACCTGGACGGCATCCGGGTGTTGCGTTCGTTCGATGAAAGTCTCGCGTTGCGCAAACACGCGTCGTCCGCGCAGCACGCGGTGGTGGTCGGCGCGGGTTTCATCGGCTGTGAGGTGGCGGCGAGTCTGCGTGGGCTGGGTGTTGACGTGGTATTGGTGGAGCCGCAGCCCGCGCCGCTGGCGGCGGTGCTGGGTGAGCAGATCGGCGGGTTGGTGGCGCGGCTGCATCGGGCTGAGGGTGTCGATGTGCGCACCGGCGTCGGGGTGGCCGAGGTCCGCGGCCACGATCATGTCGAGAGCGTGCTGCTGACCGATGGCACCGAGCTGGCGACCGACCTGGTGGTGGTCGGCATCGGCTCGCGGCCGGCGACCGACTGGCTCGACGGAAGCGGTCTGGAGGTCGACAACGGCGTCATCTGTGATGCGGCCGGACGGACCAGCGCGCCCAATGTGTGGGCGCTCGGCGACGTGGCATCCTGGCGTGACTCGGTGGGACATCAAGTGCGAGTTGAGCATTGGAGCAATGTCGCAGAACAGGCTCGGGCCGTGGTGCCCGCGATGCTCGGGCAGGACGTTCCGTCTAACGTCGTCGTGCCCTATTTCTGGAGCGATCAGTACGACGTCAAGATCCAATGCCTGGGTGAGCCGATCGCCACCGACACCGTGCATGTCGTCGAGGACGACGGCCGCAAATTCCTCGCCTACTACGAACGTGACGGCGTGGTGGCCGGCGTTGTGGGCGGCGGTATGCCCGGCAAGGTCATGAAGACACGAGCCAAGATCGCCGCCGCGGCACCGATTTCCGACGTGCTCGGCTAATTCAGGAACCGCTCGAGGGCTTCGCGTAGGCCGGGAAGTGCTTTCGCGGCTTGGTATTCGATCAAAGCGGCTTCGGCGACCATGCCGATCCACAACTGTGCGCTTTCGTACGGGTGTGGCCGTTTCAGTGCGACGAAGTCGGGTCGGCACAGCTCGGCGCTGGCGTCATTGCGGCGAGCGATTTCGTCGGTGACCGCGGGCTCCGCGCGGGCCTCCAGCAGCAGGGCACGCACGCCGCGGTCCCGTAGGCAGCCGTCGAGATAGGTGTTCGCGACGGCGGTCAGCCGACTCCGCCCGGGCGGCATGCCGTCGATGGCGGCTTGAACCTGGATGGTCAAACGGTCATGGAATTCACGGTGCAGCGCAAGCAGATACGACGCGCGGTCACCGAAGTGGTGAAAGAACGTGCCCTTTGCCACCCCGGCTTCACCGACGATGAGGTTGACGCTCAAGCCGGCCAGCCCGGTGCGTTCTGCCAGCCGCAGTCCCGCGTCGATGAGCGACTCCCGGGTTCTGGCCATTGCCTCCTTGCGCACGCCCGTCGACCTGGTGGGCACCGCGGGGGGCGTCGAGGTCATACGAGCACTCTAGCCACCGGCTTGCGTGCGGCTTTGCGCTGACTGCGCCGCGCGAGCAACTCGCCGTACTGCTCGCACACGTGAATCACCCCGGTGAGCTGATAGGTGATCCAGCCCTTGTGCGTCGACGGCAGGTTGTGCTCGAAAAGGCGGTGCCCGGCGATCTGCAAGAGCCAGCCGCCGACGAACATCGGCAGTCCGACCCGGGGCTTGGCCGCAAGCAGGGGAATGCCGGCTGCGATCACCGGCGTGCCGATCATGTGCGTGAATCTCGTGCCGCGGCTGGTGTGTTGGGTTCTGTAGTACGCCATCTTCTCCGAGAACGGGGCGTCGGGCGTGGGAACAGTCATCGGTCACTCCTTGAGGTCGGTTGATTGCGATGATACAGTTGACCGACCAGTCGGTCAATGAAAGGAACTGCGATGGTCAACACGGTGCAAACGCGGGCGGGAGAGGTTGCCTACAGCGACGTCGGGGACGGGCCCGTGGTGGTGTTGCTGCACGCGACACTGCACGACCGCCACGATTTCGACGCGATCGCGCCGAGCCTTCGTCGCGACCACCGCGTCATCGCAGTGGACTGGCCGGGTCATGGCGACTCGCCGGCGCCGGCGCCGAACTATCGGCCGACCGCGGCCGCGTTCGCCGATGCTCTTGCCGACGTCGTTGCCGCACTCGATCTGCCGCCCGCCGCGTTCATCGGCAACTCTGTCGGCGGCTTCGCTGCCGCGCGACTGGCGATCGCTGAGCCGCAACGGGTTTCACGGCTGGTCTTGGTCAACACGGGCGGTTTCGTCGCCAACCCGGCCACCAAGCTCTACTGCCGGGCAATGGGAACGCCGGCGGTGATGAAACGAGTCCTGCCGCGGTTCATCCCCAGCTACATGAAGGCGACCAGCGACACCGACCACGCCATCCAGCAGCGCGCGCTGGCCCGTGCGCACACCCGCGACGGTGTCGTTCTCGCCGCGGCGCTATGGCATAGTTTCGCCTCGCCCGACTATGACCTGCGCCCGCACGCCCATCGCGTCACCGCGCCGTGCCTGGTTGTCTGGGGATCAAAAGACACCGCC
>DASQSQ010000512.1:0-10680 GCA_035642315.1 Mycobacterium sp. | reverse complement strand
CATCGCGACCACATAGAGCAGCGACGCCCCACTGTCCGGCGGACTTTTCTGCGCCGCGCGGTCAACGCCAGGAAGATAGCCACGCAACGACGCAGCGGTAACGATCAGCAGCACGATCACGGCGACCACGCGGCCCGTTGCCCTGTCAAACATCGGCACACCACTCGACCGGATTACCCTGCCGCTGTTGCGGCATCCCGTTTGCCCATCCTGGCACGTCGCCCGCCTGCGCTGCCAGCTATTCGTTGGGCTCGGCGATCTCGGCGAGCCGGTCGAGGGACGCCCGAAGCCTGTCCGGCGTTGTACGGCGGGCGCGGGGCAGGCGATTCTCGTCGGTCAATTGCGACCAGTCATAGGTGTGGGTCACCCGGGTGCGGGTTTCCGTGAGGGGTTCGAGCTCCCAGCGCCACAGATGCCCCGGCGGTCGCCGACCCGGTTCCGACGGCAGCCAGGCGATGCGCCGGCCTTCTTCGAATTCCACGATGTGATTCTCGCGGATGTTGCCACCGGTGAGCGTCATGGTGAAGACGTCTTCCTGGCCGCGAACCCGTTGTCCCGGTTGGGCTTCGGCGAGATTGTCGTTGCCGTCCCAGAGCGGCTGTTGCGCGGGATCGGCGATGAACTCGAAAATTCGATCGGCGCTCGCGGCGATCTCGCGGCTCGCGCTTGCCACTCGAGGGACATCGGTGTCGTCGGCCATGACTCATCGAAGCATGTCCTGCGGCAGTGACTGGGGAGGCCCAGCCGCCTCCCCAATCACCGCCTCGCCGTATCTGCTGCATTCACGAGGCAGGCAGGCGACGGGTTCAATGCCGGCGATACGGCCTGAGGTAGGGCGGCAGGGGCACGGCGGGGTCCAGATCGTCGGCCGGCACGGGTGTACCCGCCGTCAGCGTCAGCGGCACAACCCCGGCCCAGTACGGCAGCGTCATGTCCTCCTCCTCGTCGATCGGTCCGCCATCACGCACTTTGGCGGAGACTTCGACGAGATCCAGCGCCAGCACGGCAGTAGCGGCGAGTTCGCGGGTGTTAGGAGGTCTGCTGTCGGCGGACCGGCCGGACGCGACGTGATCGAGCAGGGCCGCCAGCGCACGCAGCTTCTCGTCGCGGTCCTCAACTAGGTGCGCGCTACCCATTACGACGGCCGACCGGTACTTCAGCGAATGATGCAGCGCCGCGCGAGCCAGGATAAGGCCGTCCACCAGGGTGAAGGTGACGCAGACCGGCAATCCCTCCGCGGATCCGGCAGCGGCGAGCATCGGGCCGCTGCCGGTGGAGCCGTGCAGATACAACACTTCGCCCAGCCGCGCGTGGGTCGTGGGTAACACCACCGGCCGACCGGCATTGAGGTAGCCGACGTGGCAGACCAGGGCCTCGTCGAGAATGCCGTGCACGGTTGCCCGGTCGTAGCGGGCCCGCTCGCGATACCGGGTGGGCACAGTCCGCGATGTGGGCGCGTACGCCTGTCCGACGGCCTGCGGTGAGCTTGCAGCCGACACCACCGTTGCCTCCAAGTCTGTACTAGTACATAATTATCTATGTGCCAGAACAATACACCATTCAGGGTGCGGGCGCCGAGGCGATCGCCACCGACGTCGAGGAGGCCATCTCTACGGGCGCCCTGCCGCCCGGCGCCGAGTTGCCCCCGATCAGGGAGCTGGCCGGACAACTCCGGGTCAACGCCAACACGGTTGCCGCCGCCTACCGCCTGCTGCGCGAACGGGGTGCCGTCGAGACCGCGGGCCGACGCGGCACTCGGGTGCGGGACCGGCCGGCGACCACGCCGCGGTCGCAGCGTGGCATCGTCGTGCCGCCGGGAGTGCGAGACCTTTCTACGGGTAATCCGGATCCGGCCCTGCTGCCCATCGCCGCCGCACAACTGCCACGCTCGCGGCGGCGGACTCCGCTGTTGTACGGGGAGCCGGCGGTGTCGCCCGAGCTGGCCGAGCACGCCCGGGCATCGCTGACCGCCGACGGCGTTTCGGCCGAGCACCTCGCGGTGACCGCCGGGGCTCTCGACGGCATCGAACGCGTCCTCACCGCCCACCTACGCCCCGGCGATCGCGTGGCGGTCGAGGATCCGGGATGGGCCAATCTTCTGGATCTGCTTGCCGCGCTGGGCTTTTCGGTGGAGCCGGTGCGTGTGGACGACGATGGGCCGCTGGCCACCGATGTGGCACGTGCGCTGCGCCGCGGCGCGCGGGCTGTCGTGGTGACCACCCGCGCCCAGAACCCGACCGGCGCCGCCGTTTCCGCCGCGCGGGCTACCGAGCTGCGGCAGCTGCTGAATGATCACGCCGACGTGCTGCTCATCGAAGACGACCACTGTGCGGGCATCGCCGGCGCACCGCTGCACGCCTTGGCGGGGACGACGCAGCACTGGGCGTTCGTGCGGTCGGCAGCCAAGGCCTACGGTCCCGATCTCAGGCTCGCGCTGCTCGCCGGCGACCGCCGCACGGTTGAGCGGGTGCACGGGCGACTACGCCTTGGACCGGGCTGGGTCAGTCACCTGCTGCAGGATCTCGCCGTCGGCTTGTGGCGCGACGACGCAGCAACACGCCTGGTGCACAAGGCCGAAGCGGGCTACACCCGCAACCGCAACTTGCTGCACGCGGCGCTGGCCGATCGCGGCGTGACGTCGCACGGCCGGTCGGGCCTCAACGTCTGGATTCCGGTGCCGGACGAAACCGTGGCGATCACCCGGTTACTCAGCGCGGGCTGGGCAGCGGCGCCGGGAACACGGTTTCGGATCGGCACGCCGCCGGGAATGCGGATCACCGTCGCCAACCTCGATACGGGCGAAATCGACCCGCTCGCCGACGCGGTCGCGGACGCCGTGCACGCCCTCGGCCGCGCCAGCGTGTGATTATCCACAGTTGGCATTTGATCCACAGGCCCGGCTCTGTGTCATTTGCTGCGGGCGGAATTGTCGGGCTGGTTCATAGCGTCGAGGTATGGGTTCAGCGATCAGTGCCGAGCACGCACGGGAACGGATAATCGCCGCTCTCGATGCGGTCGACGCTGCCCATGACGTGCTGCGCGAGACACCGTCGGACCTCGTGGGCAACACGTTTCGCGTCGACGTCGCTGAGCGATTGGAGACTCAAGAGCGCACCAACCGCGGGCTGATGTACCGATACTTCGGCGAGATCGCCGACCCGCCCGACGACTCGGTATCCATAGCCGCGGTGCGCGCCGCGCTATGGCAGCGACTGCGCATCGCTCCCCACGAAATCAGCCGTCGGTGCAAGCTCGCGGCCCGGATTCGGCCGCGTAGATCGTTGACTGGTCCGCCGGTACCGCCGGAGCTGCCTGAGTTGGCGACCGCCGTCCAGGCCGGTGCCGTCGGCGAGGACCACATCCGGGCGGTGTGCCGATCAGTCGACGTGCTGCCCGCATGCATCTCACCCACCGACGCCGCCACGGCCGAACGCAAGCTGGTCGAGCAGGCCACCAAAGTCGATGCCGGCGTTGTGATCAAGCTGGGTGAGCGCATCGCCGACTACCTCAATCCCGACGGCCTATTCAGCGACGAGGACCGAGCACGGCGCCGCGGGCTGCACCTCGGCGCGCAGGGCCCTGACGGTATGTCCCGGCTGTCCGGCTTGCTCGACCCGCAGGCCCGCGCGTATTTCGAGGCCGTCGAAGCGGCGGTGCGGCCAGGTCGCCATCTTCCCGATGGCACAGGCGGAGAGCCCGAGGCGCGTGATAACCGCTCGCCCGCCCAACGGTGCCACGACGCGTTGAAGCTCGGCCTGGAAACCGCCATCGCGTCCGGTGGGCTCGGTGTGCACCGCGGCCACCCGGTCACCGTGGTCGTCACCACGACATTGGCCGAACTGGACCGCGCCGCTCGCGCCGTCACCGATTCGTCGGTCCCGATGCCACCGGCCGCGAGGACCGGCGGCGGCTCCAGGCTGCCGATGCGGGACCTGATCGGTATGGCCGCCAACGCCATTCACTACCTTGCGGTGTTCGACGACCACACCGAACGGCCGCTGTACCTGGGTCGCCAGAAACGC
Organism: Mycobacterium sp.; assembly: GCA_035642315.1. Taxonomy (GTDB): domain Bacteria; phylum Actinomycetota; class Actinomycetes; order Mycobacteriales; family Mycobacteriaceae; genus Mycobacterium. The sequence continues at coordinate 6,658 of DASQSQ010000512.1, read as the reverse complement.
GTCGCCACCGCCGACCAGCGGCTGATCTGCCATGCCCGCGACCGCGGCTGTACCCGTCCCAACTGTCTTGAATCGGGCTATCGCTGCGAAGTTCACCACTCACCTGACTGGGCCCGGGGCGGCCACACCGACGCGGACAAACTGTTCTTTGCGTGCGGCGCAGACCACGGCATGGCAAGCCGCGGTGAACTGCTCACCCAGGTCACCGAGAATGGGCGACTGGGCTGGACCGACTGCACCGGCCCACCAGAAATCAACCACGCCCACCACCCCGACGAGCTCCTCCGCGGAGACCCTGACCCGCCCGGTTAATCGGTGGCACACTAGGCCTGTGCCGCCGTATCGGGACGTCGCCGAGTTCAACGATCGGGCCGCGAGCTACGACCACGGCTGGCGGGGTCGCCTCCATCACGAAATCTCCGAGCGCACCGCCAGTCTCGCGCTGGCGACCGTTGCAGCTCCCAATCGGGTGCTCGACTTGGGCTGCGGGACGGGTTATCTACTGCGAACATTGGCACGCAGCTATGGCGACGCCGAACAACTTGTGGGCATCGATGCCGCCCCCGAGATGGTGAAGATGGCCGCCGCCGTTACCAACGACGAGCGGTTGACGTTCGCCCTCGGCGTTGCCGAACGGATCGACTACCCCGACGAGACGTTCGACTTGATCGTCAGCACAACCTCATTCGATCATTGGACCGACCAGCAGGCGGGGCTGCGCGAATGTACCCGGGTGCTGCGTCGCGGTGGCCGGCTGGTGCTCGTCGACCAGTTCTCGTGGATGCTGTTGCCGACGATGCTCACCAGCCGTCGTGGTAAAGCCCGCACCCGACGCCGCGCGACCCGGCTGCTGCTGCGCGCGGGATTTTCCTCGCCGCAGTGGCACCGGCTGCGCGCGGTGATCATCAACGCGGTGACCGCGACGAAGCCGGCTTAACTTTCGTCGCGCTGAAACGAGCGAAAGCTGCCGTCGAGCACCTGCAGGTGACCGATGGTCCGCCCCGTCACGACCTGCGGATCCACCAGCGCCAACTCCGCCGCCGCCCGCGCGAACTCCTCGGCCTGCGCCACGTCGTCGAATCCGGGGGCGTAATACGAAAGTCCGGGCGTCATAATCGGTTTGGATGGCGACAGCGCGTTGACCGCGATGTTGTGGCCCTGCAGATCAAAGGCCGCGCACCATGTCAGGTGTTCCAGCGCGGCTTTGGAGCCACCGTAGCCGGGCAGCACGCCGCCACTGCGGTCGCGGTAGGGCCCGTCGCCCGGCAGCCGCGACGCGACCGAGGTCACGTTGATGATCGAGCCGTTCTTTGCGGCGATCATGTCGGGGCAGACCAGCTGGATCAACTCGTAAGCGGCGAACACCGAGATCTCGAAATGTCGCCGGTAGGCGCCCAGCGGCGTCCCCAGCAGCGGCGGCCAATCGGGTTTGGCCGCTGCCGGCGGCGATTTGGGCGACCTGGCGCGGGTGTCGTCACCCGGCTTCGGCGGGCGTCCGGGCGCGGTGAACGCCGCATTGTTGACCAGAATCGTGATCGGCCCCAACGCATCTCGGGCCTGATCGACGAGCCCCGCAATGTCGTCGCGGTCGAGCAGGTCGGCCCGGATGGCGATCGCACGCCCGCCGTCCGACTCGATGTCGGCGACGGTCTCGCCGATGGTCCCGGGCAGCCGTTCGTCCCAGACACTTTCGGTGCGTCCGATCACCGCCACCGCCGCACCGCGAGATGCCAGCGCTAAAGCGATCGCGCGGCCCAACCCTCGGCTGGCGCCGGTGACGATCGCGGCCCGGCCATCCAGTCGTCCGGTCACCGGCCCGACCCTACATCCCGGGTGACGCCGTGCACGAGGATGGCGGTCGCCTGATCGACCCAGGCTTCGTCGAGTTGTTCGTCCGGCCGCAGCAGCAGCCGCAACAACGTCGCTCCCCCGATCAGCTCGATCAGCCGGTCCGGGTCGACGTCGCGATGGACCTCGCCGCGGTCGACGCCCTCGCGCAGCCGGGCCCGCACCTCGGTGAACAGACCTACGAAGCGCGACATCACCCGGGCGTTCAGCGCCGAGTCGGCGCTCATGTCGGCGACCAGCCCGGGCAACGCCGCCCGCACCACCGGCGTGGTGAACACGTCGCGCGCGGCGGCGATCATCGCCCGCACGTCGGCCGCCATGTCGCCGGCCGGACCGACCAGCGCCGTGGGCGCCACCGGGAATGCGGCCTCGTGTACCAATTCGGCCTTGCTCGACCACCGGCGATACAACGCGGTCTTGGTGGTTCCGGCCCGTTCGGCAACCGCGGCCAATGTGAGGTTCGAATAGCCGATTTGGACAAGCAGATCCGCCGTCGCCGTCAATATGGCAGCGTCGATACGCGGGTCACGGGGCCGTCCGGCACCCGGGGCCTTGTCAACCGAGGGCGGGTCTGCTTTCATAACGCTACCTACCGTATCGTAATTGCCTCATGAAGGAGGCATCAGTGCCCAATGAACCCGCGATCGAAGCCGTCGGCCCCATGCAACGGTCGAGCCGGGACACCACCACCGTCCCGAGCCTGATGTCGCGATGGCTAGCGACCCAGCTGCCCGGTGGGGCGACACCCGAGGTCACCGTGGAAAGCGGCATCGACTCCACCGGGATGTCCTCGGAAACGATCATCCTGACCGCGCGCTGGGATGAGGACGGGCGGCCGATCGAACACAAGCTCGTGGTACGGGTTGCACCCACCACCGAAGACGTGCCGGTGTTCCCGACGTATCGGCTGGACCACCAATTCAACGTGATACGCAAGGTCGGCGAGCTGACCGACGTGCCGGTCCCGCGGGTGCGCTGGATCGAACCCACCGGTGAAGTGTTGGGCGCGCCGTTCTTCGTGATGGATTACGTCGACGGTGTGGTACCGCCGGACGTCATGCCCTACACATTCGGCGGCAACTGGTTCGCCGACGCGCCGCCCGAGCAGCAGCGCCAGCTGCAGGACGCCTCCGTCGGGGTGCTCGCCGCACTGCATTCAATCCCCAACGCGGAGGGCACGTTTGGATTCTTAACCGAGGGCCAGTCTGGCGACACCGCACTACGCAGGCACTTCAACTGGGTGCGGTCCTGGTATGACTTCGCGGTGCCCGACATCGGTCGATCGCCGTTGGTGGAGCGCACCTTCAGCTGGCTGGAAGACAACTGGCCGGATCAGACGGCCGCGCGTGAGCCGGTACTGCTCTGGGGTGACGCCCGGGTGGGCAACGTGTTGTACCGCGACTTCCAGCCGGTGGCCGTGCTGGACTGGGAGATGGTGACGCTCGGCCCACGCGAGCTCGATGTCGCATGGATGATCTTTGCGCACATGGTCTTTCAGGAACTGGCCGGCCTGGCAACGATGCCCGGTCTGCCCGGGGTGATGCGGGAGGACGACGTGCGCGCCACCTACCAGCGGCTCGCCGGCGTCGACGTGGGCGACTTGCAGTGGTTTTACGCCTACTCCGGCGTCATGTGGGCTTGCGTGTTCATGCGCACCGGTGCGCGTCGAGTCCACTTCGGGGAAACCGAGAAGCCCGACGATGTCGAATCGCTGTTCTACCACGCCGGATTGATGAAACGTCTTATCGGAGAGGATCAGTAATGCTCGGACCGCTCGACGAATTCCCGGTACATCAAGTCCCCCAGCCGATCGCGTGGCCGGGTTCCTCGGATCGTAACTTCTACGACCGCTCCTACTTCAACGCCCACGACCGCACCGGCGACATTTTTCTCATCAGCGGCATCGGCTACTACCCGAACCTCGGCGTCAAGGACGCGTTCGTGCTCATCAGGCGCGGCGACACCCAGACCGCGGTGCATGTCTCCGACGCGATCGACCAGGACCGGCTCAACCAGAACGTCAACGGCTACCGGATCGAGGTCGACGAGCCGTTGCACAAGCTGCGCCTGGTCCTCGACGAAACCGAAGGCATCGCAGCCGATCTCACCTGGCAGGGGCTGTTCGACGTCGTCCAGGAGCAGCCGCACATTCTGCGCTCGGGCAACCGGGTGACGCTCAACGCGCAGCGATTCGCCCAGCTGGGCAGCTGGAGCGGCCGGATCGTGGTGGATGGCGAGGAAATCGCCGTCGACCCCAAAACGTGGCTCGGCAGCCGCGACCGGTCCTGGGGCATCCGGCCCATCGGCGAGCCCGAACCGGCCGGCCGGCCCGCCGACCCGCCGTTCGAGGGCATGTGGTGGCTGTACGTGCCGATGGCGTTCGACGAGTTCGCGATCGTGCTGATCATCCAGGAAGAGCCCAACGGATTCCGTTCGCTCAACGACTGCACCCGCATCTGGCGCGACGGTCGAGTCGAGCAGCTGGGCTGGCCGCGGGTCAAAATCCACTATCGCTCCGGTACCCGCATCCCGACCGGCGCAACCATCGACGCGACCGCCCCCGACGGCACCCCGGTCCACTTCGACGTGGAGTCCAAGCTGCCGGTCCCGATTCATGTCGGTGGCGGCTACGGGGGCGACTCCGACTGGCTGCACGGCATGTGGAAGGGCGAGAAGTTCGTCGAACGGCTGACCTACGACATGACCGATCCGGGCATCATCGCGCGATCCGGCTTCGGCGTCATCGACCACGTGGGCCGGGCAGTATGCCGCGACGGCGATGGTGAGCCGGTGGAAGGTTGGGGTCTCTACGAGCACGGAGCGCTGGGCCGTCACGACCCGTCGGGGTTCGCCGACTGGTTAACGGTGGCGCCCTAGCCTTTTCGCGCCAGCTCGTCGATGATCGCGGCCAGCGTGTCGAGGTTCATCGGTCCGGGCTGGTAGAGGAAGACGGTGTCGGCGACGCCGTCGACGCGGTCGCGAATGTGTCTCGCGACGTCTGCGGGGGTGCCGCAGGCCGCGATGGTGTGCAGCATCTCGTCGTCGATCAGTCCGCCCATGTCTTGCCAGCGGCCCTGCTTGGACAGCGCGTTGAGCTCGGGTTGCAGGTCCTCCCAGCCGTGTGCGGCAAGCACCGGCCGGTACGCCGGAGTGGACCCGTAAAACGCCAACAACCGGCGGGTTGCAGCGTGGTCGTCGCCTGCCGACACGATGACCTCGGGCAAGACAGCGAAGCCGCCGGGTTGGCGGCCGGCCGCATGCAGACCCTCACGCACCGACGGCATCGTGTGCTCCTGCAGAAACCGTTTCGAGCTGAACGGCATCACCAGCAGGCCATCGGCGTGCTCGGCGACGGCACGGGTCAGCAGCGGCCCGAGCGCGCCGACGTAGATCGGCGGCGGCCCGAAGGGATTCGGACCCGGGTTGAAGGTGGGCGTCATCAGCGTGTGCCGGTAGTAGTCGCCGCGGAAATCCAAGCGCTCGCCGGAGTTCCACGCCGCAAAGATCGCGCGCAACGCCGCGATCAGCTCGGTCATGCGTGCCACTGGCTTGTCGAACTGGGCGCCGAAGCGCTTCTCGATTTGAGTGCGGATCTGGGTGCCGAGGCCGAGAATGAACCGGCCCGAGCTCAACAGCTGATGGTCATTGGCCTGATGCGCCAGATGAATCGGGTTGCGCGGGAACGCGATAGCGACATTGGTCATCAGGTCCAGGCCGCCCACGGTCGCCGCCAACGTCAGCGGCGCGAACACGTCGTGCGCTCCCTCGAAGCTGGCGACGCCGCTGGCACCGGCGTCGTGCAACTCCCGCGCGCGTTCGGCTGCGTCGCTCAGCCCGTATAAAGCAGTGAAGACTTTCAAGGTGGGCGCCTGACGACGATGCGGGTGGTGTAACCACCCGAGGTGGGGATACCTCCCGCTTGCGGGGGAGAGTCGGGCAGTAGGTCGAGCTTACGCAGAACCAATGCGGTTGACTAAGGCACATGCCCGACGCGACCTGGACCGCCGATGTCGTCGTGGTGGGGGCCGGTTTCGCCGGCCTCACCGCGGCCCGCGAACTCATCCGACTCGGACACGATGTGCTGGTGCTCGAGGGCCGCGACCGGGTCGGCGGGCGCTCGCATACCGGCCACGTCGCGGGCATCCCGGTCGACATGGGCGGCACATTCGTCGGCCCGACGCAAGACGCCGTGCGGGCACTGGCCGACGAGCTGGGTATCCCGACGATCCCGACCTATCACGACGGCGCCAACCTGATCCGATGGCGGGGTGCTCTCCGCTCGTACAGCGGCACCATCCCGAGGCTGTCGCTGGGCGGTCTCGTCGACATCGGCCGGGTGCGTTGGCAATTCGAGCGGATCGCCCGGACCGTTCCGCTGAGCGAGCCGTGGACCGCGCGGCACGCCGACCGGCTCGACCGGCAGTCCTTGGGCGACTGGTTGCGGTCGGTGCGCGCCGGCGCCACCGCACGCGATCTGCTGGCCATCATGGCGCGGGTGACGTGGGGATGCGAACCCGACGACGTGTCGATGCTGCACGCCGCCCGCTACGTGCGGGCGGCCGGTGGGCTGGACCGGCTGCTCGACGTGGAAAACGGGGCCCAGCAGGACCGTTTCTCGGCCGGCACGCAGCAGATCGCCGACGCGTCGGCGGCGCAGCTCGGCGACCGGGTGGTGCTGGAGGCCGCCGTGCGACGCATCGATCACCACGACGGCGGGGTAAGCGTGACGTGTGACAAGGGCCGCGCCGACGCCCGGTTCGTCGTCGTCGCGATCCCGCCGGCCCATCGCAGGGCCATCGAGTTCACTCCC
>DASQSQ010000511.1:0-7827 GCA_035642315.1 Mycobacterium sp. | reverse complement strand
CGTCGGCGGCTCGGCATGAGCCTGGACCGGGACGAGAGCCGCCACCAGCACGGCGCCGAGCGCCCAAGCAAGGCGGCGATAGGTCATGACAACTCCTTTAATGCTGTGGAGCCCCCTGTCAGGATTGAACTGACGACCGCTCGCTTACAAGGCGAGTGCTCTACCACTGAGCTAAGGAGGCCGGTTTTGGCCGGTCTCAGCCTAACGGCTCACTCGTCGTGGTCGATGACGCGCTGGGACCGCACTGTCCGCGGCGGCGTGCGGCGCGATGGGCGACGACCGGGAAACGGAATCCGCTCGGCGATATTGCTCAGCGGGTTGAACACCAAGGTCAACGCGTTCACCGCATCCTGCAGCGTCGCAATGGCCGGCTCCAGCGCCTCCATCCCGGGCGCCAGCCGGCTCAGGGTGTCGGCGACGGCGGCGAGTTGTTCGAGCGGGCCGTTCCTGGCGGTCAGCTTGTCGATCAGACCACCCTCGGCCAGCAGCCGATCGGCCAGCCCGTCCTCGGCGAGGAGTCGCTCGATCAGCCCGTCGTCGGCGACCAGTTGATCCGCCAGCCCGCCGGGCTTCAGCGCGCGTTCCAGCCCGCCGCCCTCGGCGGTCAGCCGGTCGAGCAGGCCACCTTGCTGGGTCAACATGTCCACTACCCCGCCCGGGCGCAGAAGCCGGTCGAGCGGCCCGTCGGTGGCAAGGGCGCGTCCGATCGGGGCGTCGTCGTCCAACAGCCGCGCCAGCCGGTTGGCCCGGGTGATCGCTTCGTCGATGCCGAGCATGTGCGCGACCGCATTGGACCCGCCCGTCGTGGTCGTCTCACCCAGGGTTCGGTGCGCCAGGCCGAGCGCCGACGTCGCGACGCCGAGGCCCGCGTCTGCTGCCGCGAGCCCGATGCGCACCGGCGCGGTGGCGAGGTTGGCCACGCTTTTGCCGAGGTTCATGCCCCGAGTGTATTCGCGGAGGTCGTGGCTAATTGGGACTGCCGCAAAAGCAACTGACAGCAAGTCCACAGCGATTGTGGAGGCTGTATTGAGCTAAGTGCGAGCAAATAGACAGATGGCATCGGCAATCGCAGAAGACACCACTCCGGAAGCGCGGGTCCTCGTCGTCGACGACGAAGACAACATCGTCGAACTTCTGTCGGTCAGCCTCAAGTTCCAGGGCTTCGAGGTACATACCGCGAGGAACGGACCGGCGGCGCTGGATTTGGCCCGCGACGTCAGGCCGGATGCGGTGATCCTCGACGTGATGATGCCCGGCATGGACGGTTTCGGGGTACTGCGCCGGCTACGCGCCGACGGCATCGACGCGCCTGCGCTGTTCCTCACTGCTCGCGATTCGCTGCAGGACAAGATCGCCGGGTTGACGCTCGGTGGCGACGACTATGTCACCAAGCCGTTCAGCCTGGAAGAGGTCGTTGCTCGGTTGCGAGTTATCTTGCGGCGCACGGGCAAAGGCATCATCGAGCGTCGCAACGCCCGGCTGACGTTCGCCGACATCGAACTCGACGAGGACACCCACGAGGTGTGGAAGGCAGGCCAGCCGGTGTCGCTGTCGCCCACCGAGTTCACTCTGCTGCGCTACTTCGTGATCAACGCCGGCACCGTGTTGAGCAAGCCGAAAATCCTCGACCACGTCTGGCGCTACGACTTCGGCGGTGACGTCAACGTCGTCGAGTCCTATGTGTCGTATCTGCGCCGCAAGATCGACACCGGCGAGAAGCGGCTACTGCACACCCTGCGTGGGGTGGGCTATGTGCTGCGCGAGCCGCGATAAGCGGTTACGGCGCGAATCGGCGCAGGGTAAGCGAAGAATAGCGGGATGCCGAGACAGCTTGGGGCCGCACTGTCGCTCCGCGTCGCGCTGGTCGCGGCGCTTCTGCTGCTGGCGGGCTGCGGGCTGACAGTCTCCGGCATCGCGGTCACCGAGATCCTGCGACACAGTCTGATCAAACGGGTCGACCAGACCCTGGAGGAGGCGTCGCGCGGCTGGGCGCAGGCACCGCGTGCACTGCTCCCGGTGCGTCGGGGACCGACGCTGGACCACCCGCCGTCGAACTTCTACGTGCGCTACGTCACCGTGGACGGGCATACCACGACGGTCGTCAACGACAGCAACGCAGAACCCGCGTTGCAGGGCAACGGTGACGTCGGCCCCGAACCGATTACGGTCGGATCTGCCGCTAGAGGCGGGGTGCCGTGGCGGGTGATGTCGATGCGGGGACCGACTGGTCGGTTGGTCACGGTCGCCTATGACATGTCCGGCGTCGAGCAGACGGTCCGGTCACTGGTCTTGCTGCAGTTCGGCATCGGTGCGGCGGTGTTGCTGGTGCTCGGTTTGGCCGGGTCGTGGGCGGTGCACCGAAGTCTGCGACCGTTGACGGAGGTGGAGCACACCGCCGCGGCGATCGCCGCGGGCGAGCTGGATCGCCGTGTCCCCGAACGTGATCCGCGGACTGAGGTTGGTCGGCTGTCCCAGGCGCTCAACGGAATGCTCGCTCAGATCCAGCGGGCGTTCGCGTCGTCGGAGTCCTCGGCGGAGAAGGCGCGTACCTCGGAAGAACGGATGCGACGCTTCATCACCGATGCCAGCCATGAACTGCGTACTCCCCTGACCACGATCCGCGGGTTCGCCGAGTTGTATCGTCAGGGCGCCGCCCGCGACATGGAAATGGTGATGTCGCGCATCGAAAGCGAATCCCGCCGGATGGGCATACTGGTCGACGATCTGCTGCTGCTGGCCCGGCTCGACGCGCATCGGCCGATCGAGCACAACCGCGTTGACCTGCTGGCGCTGGCCACCGATGCCGTGCACGACGCGCAGGCGGTCGCACCCAAGCGCAACATCACCATGGAGGTGCTCGACGGTCCCGGCACCCCGGAGGTGCTCGGCGACGAGGCCCGACTGCGTCAGGTACTCGGCAACTTGGTGACCAACGCTCTGCAACACACGCCGGAAAGCGCTGACATTGTGGTGCGCGTGGGCACCGACGTCGAGGACGCGATCCTGGAGGTCGTCGACGAAGGACCCGGCATGACTCAGCAGGACGCGCTTCGCATTTTCGAACGGTTCTATCGCACCGACTCGTCGCGGGCGCGGATCAGCGGCGGTAGCGGGCTGGGGCTGTCGATCGTCGACTCCCTGGTCAACGCCCACGGTGGCATGGTCACCGTCACCACGGCGCCGGGACAGGGGTGTCGTTTCTACGTCAGCCTGCCGCGCATCGCCGATGTGCCCGCCCACGCCCGTTCAGCCAGGTGAAGGGTGCGACTCGATGACGACTCCGATGGGTGACTCCGCGGATGCGCTCGCTGCCTTGTACACGGCTGAACGCTCCGGTTACGAAGAGCGGAGCTGACCGCTCCGCGAAACTCAGTTCAGGCCAGCTCGGCGAGGGCGGCCTTGATCTTGGCCTGCGCCTCGTCCAGGGATGCCGGAGACGGATTGTTGTCGACGTTGGCGAAGCCGAAATCGCTCAGGCTGCGGGTCGGGAAGACGTGGACGTGCAAGTGAGGTACCTCTAGCCCGGCGATGATCACGCCGGCACGCTGCGCGTCGAATGCCCGGCACACGGCCTTGCCGATCAGCTGAGCCACCGACATCACCCGGCCGAAGACGGCTTCGTCAAGGTCCTGCCATTGATCGATCTCTGCACGCGGCACGACCAGCGTGTGTCCGTGCGTCATCGGCTGAATGGTCAGGAAAGCGACGACCTCGTCGTCCTCGTACACGAACCGGCCCGGCAGTTCCCGGTTGATGATTTTGGTGAAGACGGTCGACATGCGGTCCAGCATATGAGTTCCGCATCTCGCTGTTACGGACAGGCCGCAAGGACTATCGTCGAATATTAGCTGGTGCGAATGCTGACGGGTTGTCAGCGGTGCAGCGCTATCAACCCGTGCTGATCTGCATGGAGGCGACATGTTAACTGTCACAACATTTCTCAGCAGTCCCGAGTCGGTGGGTGTTTGGAACGTGGTTCCGCAACGTTCCTCCATCCGGTTCGAGAACAAGACCATGTGGGGCGCGATGAAAGTTCGCGGCGAATTCACAGAGTTCAGTGGGGGCGGGCAAATCGAGGACGCTCGAACGGTATCCGGCCGAATTGAAGTCAAAGCCGCCTCGGTGCACACCGGGCTGGGAAAGCGCGACGAGGATCTGCGCTCGCCGGCGTTCTTCGATGTGGAGAAGTACCCGAACATCACCGTCGAGGTTGCCGGCGGCGAGGCTGCCGGTGATGACACCGTCCGCCTGAACGCGGTTCTCACCGCTAAGGGCATCACGGCGCCGGTGCCGCTCAAGGCCCACGTCGAGGTGCTCGACGACGGCGCGGTGCGGCTGACGGCACAGACAACGGTCGCGCGTAAGCAGTTCGCCGTGGAAGGCAACATGTTCGGCATGGTGGGCGCCAAGACGGCGCTGAATGCCAGCCTGGTGTTCCGCCACGAGCCTGGCTAGGAGCCCGTCGAGTTTTTGATCAGTTCAGAAAGCTCCGCCACCGACCATGGCGGTGTGTCGTGGTGATCCCGGTAGCCGAGCAGGGTAGGTGTGGTCCGCGGGTACCGCCCGATGAAACCGCCTGAGGCGACGAAGATTTCGCCGGTCACGTGCTCAGCGAGATCGCTGGCCAGATAGACGTAGGTGGGAGCGACGTAATCCGGTGGTGCTACGTCCAGCGATCCCTGCATCGAGACGTCGTCCAGCAGTCCTCGGCGGTTCAGGTCGACGATGTGTGCTTCGTAGTCGGGCCCGGTGGACAGCCGCGTCTTGGCGCCGGGGCAGACCACGTTGGCCCGCACGCCGTGCCCCTTCAGTTCCGCGGCGATCGCCAGCGTCAGGCTGTTGACCGCACCCTTGCCGGCCGGGTATCCGGTGCCGCCGTAGTCACCGAGAAACGCGAACGAGCTGGTGTTGACGATGCTGCCGCGGCCTTGCTCGACCATCTTCGGGGCCGCCGCGCGACAGGTCGCGAACACCGTGCCCAGGTGCGACTCGAGCAGCTCGTTGAACTGGGCGGGGGCGATGTCGAGGATGGACGAGCCAGGCGGTTCGGCGATGCCGGCACAGTTCACCAGAATGTGGATGGCGCCGAATTCGTCAATACACCTGTCCACCAACGACTCCGCGGCCGACTGATCGGCAGGGGAGCCGGGATGGGCCACCGCGCGCCCGCCGCCGGCGGTGATCCCATCGGCGGTGGCCCGGGCAGCGTCTGCGTCGCGGCCGTTGACCACGACGCCGGCGCCATGCTGCGCCAACAAGGCCGCGACGGCTGCACCGATGCCGCGCGACCCGCCGACCACGACTGCGCCGCGGTCGAGCAGCAGGCTCACTCGTCGGTGCCGAAAGTCATCACGTCGAGGTTCCAGTAGCCGCGCATGTTCGTGATCAGCCCGGCGTCGTTGACCTTATAGCTGAACACACCGCGCACCTTGCTGGTGATTCCGTTGTCAAACTTGCTCTGCAGCACCAGGATATGCGCGATCTCGTTCGGGTCGCTGGACGGGAATGTCTCCTCGCAGGTGATGGTCAACTGGTTGGCGGCGATGTTGGTGTCGTAGAACCCGGCCACTCCGTCCTTGCCCCGCACGCCCGTTCCGTCGGGGTTGGTGACGGACTTGCCGATCGGGTCCTCGACGACGACGTCGTCGGCCATCAATGCCAGCCAGCCTTCCCGGTCGTGGGCCTGCGCGCAGCGCCATGACGACTGCGAGGCGGTCAGTGCCGGGGATTGTTGAACGGTTTCCTGGGACATGGCGCTCACCGGTCGGCGTCGGTGTAGCGGATGACGCCGCGAATGTTCTTGCCGTCCAGCATGTCCTGGTAGCCGTCGTTGATCTGCTCCAGTTTGTACTGACGGGTGATCATGTCGTCGAGGTTGAGCTTGCCGGCCTTGTACATCGACAACAGCTGGGGGATGTCGAATTGCGGGTTTCCGCCGCCGAAAATGGTGCCCTGCAGGTTCTTCTGCATCAGGGTCAGCATCGCCAGGTTCAGGGTGACGTTGGTGTCCACCAGGCTGCCGATCGCGGTCAGCACGCAGGTGCCGCCCTTCTGGGTCAGGATGAGGTAGTTGTCCACGTCGGCGCCGTGCAGCTCGCCGACCGTGACGATCACCTTGTGGGCCATCAGGCCGTAGGTCACTTCCATCATGCCGCCCATTGCGGCGAAGATGTCGGGGTAGACATGCGTCGCGCCGAACTTGAGAGCCTGGTCGCGCTTCCACTCGACCGGGTCGATCGCGAAGATGTAACGCGCGCCGGCGGTGACGGCACCTTGCAGCGCTGCCATGCCCACTCCGCCGATGCCGACGATCGCCACGTCTTGACCCGGCCGGATGTCGGCGGTGCGAACCGCGGAACCGTAGCCAGTCGTGACGCCGCAACCGACCAGGGCGGCGACCTCAAACGGGACCGACGGGTCGATCTTCACCACCGAGCTCTTGTGCACAACCATGTACGGCGAGAAGGTCCCCAGCAGCGTCATCGGGAAGACGTTCTGGCCGCGGGCCTGAATCCGGAACGTTCCATCGCTCACCGCTGCGCCATTCAGCAGCCCGGCCCCCAAGTCGCACAGGTTGCGCATGCCCGCCTGACAGGTCGGACAGTTGCCGCAGGACGGGATGAAGGACAGCACCACGTGGTCGCCGGGTTCGATGCCCTCAACGCCGGGGCCTACTTCGGTGACGATGCCGGCGCCCTCATGGCCGCCGAGAACCGGGAAGCCGCCCATCGGGATCCCACCGGTCACCAAATGGTGGTCCGAGTGGCACATCCCGGCCGCTTCCATCTGGATCTTGACTTCGTCCTTCTGCGGGTCGCCGATTTCGATCTCCTCGATCGACCATGGCTGGTTGAACTCCCAGATCAGCGCGCCCTTTGTTTTCATGAAAGACCTCCATCAGCATGCCCTGACCCGTATGTCGGTGAAAGGGACCGGCCTGGGCCGGACGGCAATTTAGAACGTGTTCTCATTCGCAGCTCATTATGACGTGCGTCACTGTGTTGTAAACAATGGGGGGATCACCAGATGGGTACGGGGGCCTGTCCCAGCGGGTAGTAGCCGGGCAACTGCTCCCCGGCCAGGCTGCGTTCGATCCGTTTCTGCATGCCGGTGCTCAGATCGCCGGACTCGATGAGCGACGCGAACATCTTCGCGACGTGGCCGAAGTCGAAGAAGTCACGCTGCCACTCGATGAGCCGGTCGTCGTTGAGGCGGAACCAGCTGCCGCCGATGCCGTAGATCTCGTCCTGGCTGCCGTCTGTCTTGTTGACGATCTGCTTCCAGAAGCCGACGATTTCGCCCTGCTTGTCGTCGATGAGCACCTTCTGGTACTCGTACACCCAGTTCTCCAGGCCTTCCATCTCCAGGCCGAGCGCGACGTCGCGGATCTCCTCGACGCCGACGCACATCACGTCTTCCTTGGGACCGATGTTCCAGCCGTAGGTGGCGTCGTCGGCATAGAAGTCTCCCAACGGGCGCCAGTCGCCGGCTTTTTCGCAGTCCTTATTCGCTTGCAGCCAGCGGTCGACCCATGCCTCGAGGTCTGCGCGTGAGTGTGACGCCATTGTCAGTCTTCTTTCTCTTTGATGAACAGTGCTTGGGTTGGGCACATTTCGACGGCCCGTTCGACTTCGTCGCGGGCCTCGTCGGGCGGTTCGTGATCGACGATCTCGACTTTTCCGCGTTTGGGCACCCGGAAGTAGTCGGGGGCCTCCAGCTCGCACATGGCGTGGCCCTGGCACAGGTCCAAGTCGGCTTCGACCCGGTAACCCATCATCAGGCCTTGCTGCGACGGCGGTAGCGCACCTTGGCGGGCCGGGCCAGCTG
>DASQSQ010000510.1:0-2988 GCA_035642315.1 Mycobacterium sp. | reverse complement strand
CCACGATGAACCCGGATTGGATTGCCGTGTCGAGTGCGGTCGTGAAGCGGAACAGATACTCCTTCGCTCCGCCGGGGTAGAGGCGGCCCAAAGTGGCGGCATCGAAGAGTTCGCCGGAGCCGAAGATCGCCGACATGATGCTTTCTTCGTCGCCGAGACCAGATGTACGTGCAATCGGCACGTCCACCCATGGGGTCCTGACCCCGTCCTGGGCGAGGCCGTTGGAATCCAGAATGGGCTGGGGCGGATCGGCTTCGCGCAGCTTTATGGGTGGGGCAGTGGGCGCCGGCTCGCCGGTTCGGACCCACTGGTGCAGTGCGGCGAGCGCCGCCTGCACCACGTAATGGTGTTGCGGCGCGAAGTTGATGCAGTGTCCTAGTTGCTGGCCCATCAGCATGTTGGTCGGCGCGTAGGCCGCCACGATGTCATCGAGCGGCGCGGAGCCGCTGTCGATCGGCGCCACTTGGATCGTGTAGTTGTCGGCATGTGCGGCGCCGGGAAGCTCCCAGACCCGCAGGCGTTGGTTGTCAGGTTGTCTGGCGAAGTAATAGCCATATCGCACGCCGCCGAACAGGTCGGTTTCGGTGATGATGGTGATAAGCGGGACGCGCAGGTCGTCACGGAATCTGACCGCCTGCGGCACGCTGGTCTGCTCTTCTTCGAAGATGGAACTGTCGTCCAGTGGTGCGGCAGAAGCGAATCGGGAATGCACCACAAAGCCGTCGTAGCTTTGGGCGAGCGGATCGACGGCGTTGATATAGGTCGTCAGGAACATCGCCGACTGGGACTCGCCCACGGCGATGACGTGTCGCACGGGTAGTTCCTGCAGAACGCTGCCGGCGTTCCTAACGAGCCCGCCGATTTGGGAAAAGATGTCGTACGCGAAGGCGTCGCCCGGGTGGCGCAGGGATGCATATCGCCTCGGATCCTGGCTCTTAAGCGACATGTCGATGCCGAGCAGGCTGGCGCCGCCCTCCACGCCCACCCGCTGGGCCGAGACCGCGACGTAGGCGTAGCCCGCGCGAAGTATTTCGCGGTGTGCCATCATCCACAACGCCGGAGCGTCGATGCCGCCGCTCACATTGAGCCACTCGACGAGCACCGTCCCGTTGAACCGCGTCCGATCGACGGGCGTCAGCACCACGATCCGGGTCGTGTAATCGGCTGTGCCTGAAGGCGTTCCGCTCCACCGGCCGTCCGGACTCAGCTCGCCCGTCGGGCTGTAGGACGAGGCTGTTCCGGAGATGAAGAACTCCTCGGTGACATAGCCCAGGCTGCCAACGTCAAAGGCGCCCAACAGGAGAAGTGGCTTTCCGGGCGCAGGCGTGACCACCGCGGTATCCGTCATCTGCTAAACCTTCCTGGCTCAAGATTCACAGCGAACTGGGCAGTCCGAATTTCGCGAACAGCGAGTCGTCCAGGAACGCCACCACACGTGACACTCCGTCGCTGCGCACGTCCAGCACATGCAACTGAAAGGGCACGTGCACCTCACCCGCCCGCATGTACAACGCCGCGCCGGGCTGGCCGTTGGCGACCAACGGGATCATCCGCATATCGCCAGGAGATTCGGCGGGGCACTGCTGGTGAATGAGGGTGATGATGGCCTGCGGGCCTTGGTACCAACCGGTGTATGGCGGCATTTCCCAGACCGCCTCGGCGGTGAACAGTTCCACCAACCGGTCGATGTCATAGGACTCGAACGCCGCGATGTAGCGAGCCAGCAGGTCCTGCGCTTCCGTCGAATCCGGCGCCGCCAGTCGGTCGCTGGAGCTGGGCCGGACGGTCTCCAGCTGGGACCGGGCCCGCTGCAGCAGGCTGTTGACGGCGACCGCGGTGGTACCGATCGCCGTGGCCACTTCGGCGGACTTCCACTGCAGTACGTCGCGCAGCAGCAGCACCGCCCGTTGCCGGGGTGAGAGATGCTGCAGCGCAGCGACGAACGCCAACCGCACCGACTCACGGGACCCGACGATGACTGAAGGGTCAGCTGGATCGTCCGTCAAGTCCGGCAGTGGCTCCAGCCAGGGCACCTCGCGGCGTTCCACCAGCTCCGCAGCCGGGTCGGAGCTGGAACCCCCGAGCCCGGTCGGCAACGGCCGGCGCTGCCGCCCCTCCAGCGCACTCAGGCAGGTGTTGGTGGCGATGCGATGCAGCCAGGTTCGTATCGACGACTTGCCTTCGAAACGGTCGTAGGCCTTCCAGGCCCGCAGAAATGTCTCCTGGACCAGATCCTCTGCGTCGTGCAACGACCCGGTCATCCGATAGCAGTGCGCGAGCAGTTCGCGACGGTACGGCTCGGCATGCGCTGAGAAATCCCCACCGCTCCCGCCGGCGGACTCGCCGTCTGAGTTCTCTGCGAGCAGACTCATCCGAACGAGCCTACGCAGCATCTCCGACCCCTGGCACCAAAGGTCTGCCCGAGCAGCCATTACGCTGCCCGTAATGACTAGGACTTGCCATGACCCGCACTGAACGGAATTTCGACGGCCTGGGTGGCGTGCGCATTGTGTACGACGTCTGGACGCCGGACACTCCGCCGCGAGCGGTGGTCGTGCTCTCGCACGGGCTCGGTGAGTATGCCCGCCGCTACGACCACGTCGCGCAACGCCTCGGCGACGCGGGGCTGGTCACCTACGCGCTGGACCACCGTGGGCACGGCCGCTCCGGCGGCAAGCGGATGCTGGTGCGGGATATCTCCGAGTACACCGCTGACTTCGACACCCTGGTCGGTATCGCCACCCGGGAACACCCCGGCCTCAAGTGCATCGTGCTCGGGCACAGCATGGGCGGAGGGATCGTCTTCGCCTATGGAGTCGAACGCCCGGACAACTACGACATGATGGTGCTGTCCGGCCCGGCGGTTGCGGCCCAGGACCTGGTGCCGCCGCTGCTGGCGTTCGCCGCCAAAGCACTCGGTGTCCTCGTGCCCGGCCTGCCGGTGCAGGATCTCGACGTCAACGCCATATCCCGCGACCCCGCGGTGGT
>DASQSQ010000509.1:0-2710 GCA_035642315.1 Mycobacterium sp. | reverse complement strand
GGCCTCGGCGAGGTAGTCCAGGAAGCACTCCAGGCTGATCCGGTAGGCCTCAATCGTTTTCGGTGACAGGCCTCTGGTCTTGGGCATGTAGGCGTGCAGATAATCGCGGGCGAACCCGAAGAAGTCCGGTGCGCCGGTATGCGGGTCGCGTCTCATCAGAATCCCACCTGCGGTAGCAGGCACCGGCGTTGCCGGGTGATGTCGGCGTAGGTGGCAATGAAATCGGGCGAGGTGTGCACGTAGTAGTACGTGCTCTCAAAGGTCGCGTGGCCCATGTAACGAGACAGGTAGGGCAGCATCGCGGCGACGTCGTCGCCCGCGGTCATCCATCGGTCGATATTGGCGTAGGCGAAGTGATGCCGGAAATCGTAGGGCCGCGGCTGTTGACCGGCCACGGGCCGAGGCAGCCCGGCCTGGTCCCAGATTCGGCCGAATATCTTCCCGACTGTTGCCGCGCTGACCTGGTTACCGGTAGCGGAGACGAAAAACGTGCGGCGCGAGGCGAAATGCGCTCGCGAGGTCCAGTCGCACGTGTCGAGGATCTCGATGACCTGATCAGTCAGCGGCAGCCTGCGGCTGCGATGTCCTTTGGACCAGATGATGTCGATGTGCCCGGCATCGAGGTCGACCTGCCCGGTCTGCAGGGCCCGGGTTTCGCCGGTCCGCAGCCCGCACGAGTGCATCAGGGTGAAGAACGCGACCGCCTGCCATCGCCACGGGCATGACGTCTGCATCCGGGCGGCGGCAGCGAAGAACAACTCGATCTCACGCCGGGACAACAGATAGGGATGCGCGGCAACGATAGAGGCTTTCCAACGGTCAGAGAGCACATAAGCGCCAGGGATCCCGTTCATCGTCATCCAGCGGCCGACGTCACGGATATAGGACATCCAAGACCGGTAACGGCCCGAACGTTGCAGCTGGAGACTGACCCACGCTTCGACAGTGTCCCTATCGAACACCGTGCGGCCGTGCTCGGCGCAGTAGGCGTCGAACTGTTTCAGATACCAGATGCGGGAAGCGCCCGTGAATCCCATGTTCGCCTTGAACGCCAGATAGGCGTCCAGCTCGGTGGAGAACGCGCTGGTGAAACCGTGGCCACTCATGACCGCACGGCTTCTGGGGTCGGCAGGACGCAGTCGACCAGGCGCTGCCGGTCGACACTCATGTAGAGGTTCGTCGATTCTTCGCTGGCGTGGCCGAGCACTGCCGCGATCGTCGGCAGCGGAACCGCTGCGGCCAGCAGCCGAGACGCGGCATTGTGGCGCAGCAACCGGGTTCCCGCCCTCGGCTGGTTCACCCCCGCTTTCCGGAACGTCTCAACGGTCACCCGGTGCACCGTCGCGTGATCGCCCAGCCGGGTGTGTGGGGCTACCGAACGCAGGAATAGGTGATCATCGGCAGAGCTGGGCCGTTCGTCGAGCACATAGGCCGCCAGCTTGCTCAGCAGCAACGCCGGCAACGGCAACGTCAGCGGGTTGCCCGTCTTGCACTGCACGAGGCCGATCGTGTGCCCACGCCAGTCGACATCACCCATCCGCAACTCGACGATGTCACAGGCCCGCAATCCCGTCGATAATGCGAGCAAAGTGATCGCGGCGTCTCGCGCGCTGACCACCCCCGACGCACAAGCGCGAACAACCAGCTCCTCGTCGCCATCGCCGAGGACCGGGACTATCGCGTGAAAACGTTTAATGCCAGCCAGATTCAGCGCATTGACCAGATCGGTGCGGCCGGTGAACTTGAGGAACGGACGAAAGTTCGACATCACCCAAAACAGCGACGACTTGGCCCACCGGTCCAGTAGGGATTCCAAAAACGCCAGGACACTGGCGCCATCCGCCCCGTCCAGCACGGCGATACCGCGTGCTTCCAGGAACACCAGGTAGCTACGCGCCACCCGCCCGTAGGCCTCACGGGTGGCCGGTGCCAGACCGCGGCGGCCCATCTCGGCCTCCCAGGCCGCATCCAGCGCAACGAAGCCGCTGCCCTCGGGCCGTGGACCCCCGCCGCCACGGCCACGAACAGACAGGTCCACCCAGCCGGTCTGCACATACGAGTCGAACACCGCGACCAGACGCCGGTAATCGAACCGCCGCTGAGCGCTGAACCGACCGGTGCGCACACTGGTCGTCATCGAGGCGAACTCCGCACCCAAACCAGCGGAATACTCACGCCCCGAAGCGAACTCAGTCAGCGCCTTGATCGTCTTCGCATACTGACCAACTGTCGATTCCATATAGCCAGCCGCGCGCAACTCCGCCACGACAACCGCGCCGATCCCACTGACCGTCGTATCCATGACCGTCTCCTTCCACAGACGTAGAGATACGACGGACGCTAACCACCACCCGAAACGTTAAGCCGAGAAATCCATCAGCAACTCCCGCAAGCGCAGGCCACCTCCACAGATCCTCGGCTTAACGCAAACCTCGGCATAATCGGCATTAAGCCGAATTCGGGTTAATGCCGACCAGGGCGGTGAGTACACCGGCAACTTGTTCGTTGAGGCGTGTCGGGGCGCCGCAGTCACCCAATCCATGGGCCGCACCGGCTCAGCCCTAGACAACGCCGTCAGCGAATCGTTCAACTCCACCCTGGAATTCGAGTTGCTCAGCCGGCGACACTTCGCCACTCGCGAGCAGGCACGCCACGCGGTTGCCGCCTGGATCGACGAATACAACAACGACAGAAGGCATTCCACCAACGG
>DASQSQ010000508.1:0-3630 GCA_035642315.1 Mycobacterium sp. | reverse complement strand
CCGAGGCGAGTCGAGCCGCCCGCCCGTCGACGACATGGATTGCCTTCACGATTCCTGACCATGTCCGGTCCGGCGGCCCAACCGACTGAGTAACGCGTACTCAATAGATCGGTCGGGCCGCGGAGTGGTGGTGCGTGCGCGATTGAGTAGCTCGTACTCACTCGCCCCGGCCGTGCATCCGAAATCCTCGATCGAGGTCAGGAAAGGCGGAGGAATGGGCGATCTGGACCGGAAGGTGGCGTTCATCTCGGGCGTCGCGCGGGGCCAAGGGCGCTCGCACGCCGTGCGACTCGCACAGGCCGGAGCTCGGGTCATCGGTTTCGATCTGTGCTCGCAGATCGACACGGTGCCGTTCGACATGGCGACGCCGTCCGACATGGAGGAGACCGAGCGGCGTGTGCGGGCCACCGGCTCCGACATCGTCACGGTGCACGCAGACGTGCGAGAACAGGACGAGGTCGACGGCGCCCTCAAACGCGGTCTGGATTCCTTCGGCCGCGTCGACATCGTGCTCGCGAACGCGGGGATCATCCACGAATACACCAAGACCTGGGAAATCGAAGATCAGGACTTCCGCAACGTGATGGACGTGAACCTGCTTGGCGCATGGCACACGGTGAAGTCCGCGATTCCGACGCTCATCGAGCAGGGTGACGGCGGTTCGATCGTGATGACGGGGTCCGGCGCATCGGTCATGGGCATCCCGAACCTGGCGGGGTACGTCGCCACGAAGCACGCGGTGTTGGGATTGATGCGGACCCTTGCCAAGGAACTCGGCCGCCATCGGATCCGCGTCAATGCGGTGCTGCCCGGCAACTGCAATACACCGATGTTCGACAATGACGGCATCCGCCGGCTGTACGTGCCCGACGCCGAGGTGCCGTCGCAGGAAGTGTTTCTGGAACGCGCCGCCCGGATGTCTCCGATGCGTAACCCCTACGTCGAACCGGAAGACATCTCGGAGGCCATTGTGTGGCTGGCTTCGGACGCGGCCCGATTTGTCTCCGGCGTCGCGCTGCCGGTCGACGGCGGCAGCGCCACGCCATAGAGGCGACGCCGATGACCTTGGATCAGACTGATGAGCGACGAGAGCTTCGGCATCTCGTCAGCGCGCTCATGGACGAGAGGTCGCGCGAGGCGCGCGTACGTGCTGTCATGGCAGACGGTTCCGGCCTCGACCGGTCGCTGTGGACGAGTCTCGCCGAGCTCGGTCTTACGGGCATCGGGATTCCGGAACGACTCGGAGGCAGCGGCGCTGGGTCGAGCGAGATCGCCCTCGTCCTCGAAGGACTCGGTTCGTCGCTGGCCGTCGCGCCGTACCTGGCTTGCGTCGCACTCGCCCGGACGGCGGTGCTGGCGGCCGACGACGACCGCGCCGCCGCCGAGCACCTCCCGGGCATCGCGGCCGGTACGACGATCGCAACGGTCGCCGGGGCTGAGTCCCGCGTCGGATGGCAGGCGCACAGGTGGTCGACCCGCGCCGAGCAGACCGCCAGTGGTTGGCGCGTGTATGGGCACAAGTCGGGGGTTGTCGACGCCCAGCACGCTCAACTTGTGCTCGTGTACGCCGGCACGAGTGATGGGCTTTGCCTGTTCGCCGTCAATCCCGACCGGGACGGTGTCGAGGTAGTGGCACTGCCGGCCGTCGATCCGACCCGAGGGCAGTCTCGAATTCTGTTCGACGGTGCTGCGGCGACGCCCATCGGCCGCCCGGACCCGACGCTGGTGGCGTTCGACCGCTTCCTCGACATCGCGTCGATCCTGCTCGGGGCCGAACAGGTGGGCGGCATGGCGCGGGCCCTGGAACTTGCGGTTGAGCATGCCAAGGTCCGGGAGCAGTTCGGTCGCCCGATCGGTTCGTTCCAGGCTGTTCAACACCTGTGCGCCGACATGCTCGTCGCAGTCGAGGGCGCCCGTTCAGCCGTCAGCTACGCCTTGGTTGCGCTCGAATCAGGGTCCGACGAGGTACCGGTCTGCGCGAGCGCGGTGGGGATCGCGTGCTCGGATGCCTACGTGGATGCGAGTGCCAAGTTAATCCAGATCTGCGGCGGAATCGGCGTCACGTGGGAGCACCCCGCCCATTTGTACTACAAGCGAGCAAGGACGAGCGCGGTTCTGCTGCGCGACGTCAGGTCGCATCGCCGCAGGCTGGCCGGCCTCGTGGGCTTGTAGCGGTCCACTCAGCGTGGCAACCCGAGCAGGCGTTGCGCGAGGATGTTGCGCTGGATCTCGGTAGTCCCGCCGAGCAGCGTCTGGGCCGGGCTGATCAACAATCGGTGGACGAGCTTGTGGTCGAGCCCGGCGGTCATCAGCTCGTTCCCGAGAACCGACAATCCGAACTCACCGATGTCTCGTTGCAACGTCGAGCTCATCAATTTGAGCACCGAGAAGGCGGCCGAGTCGGTGTTGTCTCCCGTCGCAAGGGCGCGCAGCCAGGTCGCCCTGAGCAACCACACCCGAAGCCATAGTCCAGCCAGCGACTCGCGGACCGCCGCATTGGACTCGTCTGCCTCGTCGACGGCGGCACGCAGATCCTCGACGGCAGCAAACAGCCCGACGCATCCGGCTCCGAGAGAGAGCCGTTCGCGGCCCAGCGTCGCTGTCGCCACCTTCCAGCCTTCGCCCGGCGATCCGACGATCGCGTCGGCATCAAGCAGTACGCCGTCGAGGAAGACTTCGCTGAACTTGCGGTCTCCGTCCATCTGAAGCAACGGGCGCGGGTGTACGCCCGCAGAGCGCATGTTCACGATGAATGCCGACAGGCCGCTGCGGCCCGCGCCGGTGCGCGCGAGCATCAAGCCGAAGTCCGCTGATGTGCCGGCGCTCGTCCACACCTTCTGACCCGTCACGACCCAGCCCGCTACCGTGCGCGTTGCGCAGGTGTGGACCGAGGCGAGGTCAGAACCTGCATCAGGCTCGGAGAACAGCTGGCACCACAGATCGGCTCCAGTCCGGATCCGCGGCAGGAAATGCTCCTTCTGCTGCGCCGTGCCGAACCGCATCAACACCGGTCCAACGAGATCCGGCCCGATGATGTTCAACTGCCGCGGCAGTCTGGCTCGGGCCATTTCCTCGGCGAACACTGCCTGTTCCTGTACTGATGCTGCTCGACCGCCATGTTCGACGGGCCAATGCAGACAGGCGTAGCCGGCTTCCGCGAGGAGCAGCTGCCAGGCTCGGCCCGCGGCAACGTCCTC
The DNA here is from genome assembly GCA_035642315.1 of Mycobacterium sp. Lineage (GTDB taxonomy): Bacteria > Actinomycetota > Actinomycetes > Mycobacteriales > Mycobacteriaceae > Mycobacterium. The sequence continues at coordinate 433 of DASQSQ010000508.1, read as the reverse complement.
TGGCGTCGGCGTCGGGCCGTAGTCGTGCAAGCCGGGAGGGCGCTCGACGCGGGCCAGCCACGCCAGCAACTCGTCGCGGAACGTGCTCGGTGCCGCCGGGGCGAGACTCATGCTCGCTGGTACCGCTCGGTGGCTAGTGCATCGGCGAGACCGGCTGAGAGCAGGCGGTCAAGAGAGTCCTGCCGGTGCGTCGCGCCGCCTCCGAAGGCCAGGACGAGCTCGGCCATACCGCTCGCGCGGTACTGGTTGACGACGTCGAGTACGAACCCGGCCGATCCGTAGACCTGCTGGCCGTGCAGCCACGGGTCGGGCCGCATCGTCTCGCCGATGTGGATCTCCATGAACACCGCAAGGCGCACCGCGTCGGCCGGGCGTCCTGCCTGCGCTGCCAGCCCTGCGATCTCCGCCATGCCGGCGCGCGCTTGCGCGGGCG
>DASQSQ010000507.1:0-3562 GCA_035642315.1 Mycobacterium sp. | reverse complement strand
ACAGCCGGCCCCAATTGAGCACCCCGGCGTTGGCGACCACGATGTCCAGGCGGCCGAACTGCTCGATGGCGTCACCGACCACACGCTGCTGACCGGCCGCGTCGCGGACGTCGACCTCCGAGGCGAGGATCTTCCGGCCCTCACCCTCCACCAGATTTACCGTTTCGGCGAGGTCCTCCGGCTGCGACGGGGGATAGCCGTTGTGCGCGGTGACCGGCCCGCACGCGTCGATCGCGACGATGTCTGCGCCGGCCCTGGCCAGCCTGATGCAATGCGAGCGACCCTGGCCGCGGGCGGCGCCCGTCACGTAGGCAACCTTGCCGGCCAACGGAAGATCGGTAGTCGTCATAACGGCAAGCGTAGGCGCCACTGCGCTTAGCCGCGGCGGGGCCGAGTCAGCGTGAATTGCTCGACCACGCTGATCGCTCCGTACGGGCCGTTGACCGCGTAGTGCGTCGCCTTGATCGCGGTGTTGCCGCCAGCAGAGCCGGGGTCGACGTCGAATGCCACAAAGCCGTAAGGGTTTTCGAGGTCGCGGGATGCCGACCAGGGGGCATCCTCCGTCACGTAGATCGGTGCCTTGCGCCCGATCGCCGGATCGAACGGCCCGACGCCGGTCAGCACGCGGCACCTGGGCTGCGAGAACAACAGCGTGTTTGACGGCGTCGAGGTGCCACCACCGCCGATGACGAGGTGCACGGTGCCCTTGCTGGTGTCGATGACGTCGCTGCGGGTCTCGACGGGTATCGGCATTCTGGTTTCGGTGTCCAGTGCTCCCCGCAACGCATGCGAGCGTTCATAGTGGTGCTCGTGACCGCAGACCACCAGGTCGACCTGATAGCGGTCGAACAGCGGCAGCCACTCCTGGCGGATACCCAGGTCGGCGCCGTTGGTGCGCTCTCCGGTGGAGATCGCAACCTGGTGCATACAGACGACCACCCAGTCGACTCGCGGGTCGGCTCGTGCCTCGGCGAGTTCGCTTTCCAGCCAACGCTTTTGCGCGCCGCCCGAATAGCCGTGCACGTAGAAGTTCCCGCCGTCCTGAAAACAGACGTCGTCGTTGTTGAGGCTGATCACCCGCACCGAGCCGGCGGTGAACGAGTACCACAGTCCGCGGACCTCGGCGTCGGATCCGGAGTCAGGCACGGCGAAATACGTCTGGTACGCGGCGTAACCGACCGGCCCGTTGCCTAGTTCGTTCTCATGGTTGCCTGCCGCCGGCATCCACGGCCGGTAGCGCGCCGAGCGCGTGTTGTTGTCGAACCAGTCCGACCAGGTGCGAATGCGGTCATTGGCGAGGTTGGCATAGCACAGGTCGCCGTTGACGAGGTTGAACAGTGGAGCGAGGCGCTCGATGGCGGTCGTGGTATCTCCGGCTGCCGGGGATCCAAGGTTGTGGATGCCGTAGATAGGGTTTTTGAATTGACCCTGTGTCGGGATGGCCTGATCTCCGAAACTTGTGAAGCGCAACGGTTTTCGCCCGGATGGGGCGGTCCGGACAGTCCCCAGCTCGGGATTGGTGCCGTCGTGCACCGCCGCGTACACATAATCGGTGTCGGGGGCCAGGTTGTCGATCCGGGCGTGGTTGACGCGAACTTCGGTCTTGGACTTCGCGTCACGGTAGGTCCGGGTCTCGGCTTGTACGACGCGGCCGAAGCCGGACGTCGGGGTGCCGACCATGACCCGCGGGTTGTGCACGGCATCGGTGGTGTGCCACGAGACAACGACTTCGCTGGAGGCATCTTTACCGAATTGCAGATGCAGGCCGCCGACAGGTTGCGTGCCGCTCTGATCGGGCCGGGGCCACAGACTGGGGCCGTGACCCGGTGACCCGAGCAGCGCAACCCCGGCCGCGCCGACGCCCGCACCGAGAATGGCCGCCGCCGCACCCGTCGTCAGTACCGTCCTGCGGTTGATTCCGTCGCTCACCCCTCCTTCATACCGGGCGTCGAACTCCCGTCGAGTGTGGGCGTAAAGCACGCTTACGACGCGGCGCGCGCGGTACGCACAACGCGCCGGTGCGGTGATGGTCTTGCCGGTGTCTTACTGGAAGCTTTCCGAACGCGAAATCCTTAAGCATTTTCTCAGCATCGGCGATGCGATCGGCATTCCGATCATGATGTACAACAATCACGCTACTAGCGGGGTCGATATGAGCCCGGAACTGTTGGTGCAAATGTTTGAGACCATCGACAACGTCTCTATGGTCAAAGAGTCCACCGGTGATCTTTCCCGGATGCAGCGGATCGAGGCGCTCAGCGGCGGTCGGCTGCCGTTCTACAACGGCAGTAATCCACTTGTGTTGAATGCGCTGCAGGCGGGTGCCACCGGTTGGTGCACGGCCGCGCCGTGTCTGCGACCGCAGCTCTGTATCGATCTGTATGACGCGGTACGGGCAGGCGAATTGCCAAGAGCACAAGCCATTTACACCGAGCTCAAGCCGCTGCTGGAGTTCATCGTGGCGGGCGGCCTGGCCACCACGGTGAAGGCCGGCCTGGAGCTGCTGGGCGTCAGCGTGGGAAATCCGCGTCGGCCATTGTTACCGCTTGACGACGAGGGTCGCGCCGCGCTCAAGAAGTTGCTGACCGATGCTTGACCGCAGCACCCACTGCGACGCGGTTTTCGCCCACTCCCAGCTCCTCCTGAGAGCACCCTGTGCGATGCGAAGAGAAAATTATCGTTCACGGAATGTCTTTGCAATTTTTCAGCACAGCGCCGGGGTCGGTGATTTACGATTGCTCAGTCGTTGGCGCCCGGCGAACGTACTCCGCATATAGTTTCGTGAATTAACTGTTGCGAACAGTAGACCGGCGGCTTGACGGAGTCTTAAGGAGGTCGGGTGTCGTTCGTGACGACGCAGCCGGAAGTGCTGTCGGGGGCTGCGAGCAGTTTGTCCGGAATCGGTGACGCGATGGTGGCTCGCAACACGGCCGCCGCGGTGCCGACAACAGGGTTGGCGCCGGCGGCGTCGGATATCGTGTCGGCGATGACGGCGGCGCAGTTCGGCCAGCAGGGCGTGGCGTATCAGCAGCTCGCCGCACAGGCGGCGGAAGTGCATGAACAATTGGTGACAACTTTGCGCTCCGGCGCAGGGGCGTACGCGATGACTGAGGCGGCGAATGCAGCAGCCGCAGGCTAAGGGGGGCCGGAGCCAATGAGCTTTATGATTTTCCCACCGGAGGTCAATTCGGCTCTGATGTATACGGGGGCGGGGTCGGGACCGTTGATGGCGGCGGCGTCGGCATGGGACGAGCTGGCGGCCGAACTGGAAACTACTGCCGCCTCATATCAAGCGGTGGTCCAGCAATTGACCGGTGGGCCGTGGTTGGGTCCGTCGTCGGTGGCGATGACGTCGGCGACGGCGCCGTACATCGCATGGTTGCAGGGCAGCTCGCTTCAAGCCGCTCTGACCAGTGCCCAGGCCAGGTTGGCTGCCGCTGCTTACGAGGGCGCGTTCGATGCGACGGTGCCTCCGACGGTGATCGCCGCCAACCGGGCGCTGCTGGCGGCGTTGGTCGCGACCAACTTCCTCGGCCAGAACACTCCGGCGATTGCGGCCACC
>DASQSQ010000506.1:0-3204 GCA_035642315.1 Mycobacterium sp. | reverse complement strand
CGTAAGAAGCACACATCCACCTCAAGCCGCTCTATGAGCTTCGCCAGCACCTGTTCGCTCACTTGGGCGGCGGTCGACGCGGTCGCTTCCATCAGTTGGGTCGCGACTGACGTGACGACATCCAGATTGCTCGACACGCTGTCCTCCGATTTGGGTCCGGCGCGCGGGACCCCGACCGTCGCGTCAAGTGGTGCAGTTATGGCGTTATCTGAGCTTAGGCTGAGAAGTATATAAGATGGCCCGTGCCCCCGGACAGTATCAATGTGACGAGTGGATTAACGGCTAGAACTGTGCGCCCGAGGTGAAACGCACTCTCTCTAACCCCGCTGTCATGTGGGCATAGGCTTGGCGCAACTTCGAAGTCACGGTGTCCGTGGCTGGTCTGAGTGGCCGGCTAACCAAGGAGATGACCATCGCAGCCTGCACGGCATTAGTGCTCGACGCCGCAGACCACACCGACAAAGCGATGTTGGATCGGTTGCGCGCCGATCCCGCGATCGAGTTCATCGACCACCGCGACGCTCAACTCGAGGAGGCGCGCAAGCTGCTGCCACCGCCCGACCCGGAGCTCGTCGCTGAACCCTGCCGCTGGGTGTATTACCCCTGGCGCCGGACCGTGGTGGCGGTATTGGCTCCGCGGGCCTTCCGGGCGGTGCGGTTGGACCGCAACCGGAACATGATCACCGCCGAGGAACAGGTCCGCCTCGGCGCGCTGCGCATCGGCGTCGCTGGTCTGAGCGTCGGGCATGTCATCGCCCACACCCTGGCCGCGCAGGGTATCTGCGGCGAGCTCAGGTTGGCGGATTTCGACGGCCTCGAGCTCTCCAATCTCAACAGGGTGCCGGCGACCGTCTTCGACCTTGGGGTCAACAAGGCCGAGGTGGCAGCTCGCAGGATCGCCGAACTCGATCCGTACTTACCGGTCCGGGTTCTGACGGCGGGGCTGACCGTCGACACGGTCGACGAGTTTCTCGACGGTCTCGACATCGTTGTTGAGGAATGCGATTCGCTGGACATGAAGGTCGTTGTGCGGGAAGGCGCTCGCGCGCGCGGGATTCCGGTGCTGATGGCATCGAGCGATCGCGGCCTGCTGGACGTGGAACGTTTCGACCTGGAGCCGGAACGTCCGATTCTGCACGGTCTGCTGGGGGAGTTGGATTTCACGCGCCTTCCGCAAATGAATAGCCGGGAGAAGGTTCCGTACTTGCTGCGTTTTCTCGAGGCTGAACAGTTGTCGCCACGTCTGGCGGCGTCGGCGGTTGAACTCGACCGCCAGCTTTCGACGTGGCCACAGGTGGCCGGTGATGTGGTCTTGGGAGCGACGGCAGTTGCCGAGGCCGTGCGCAGGATCGGAGTAGGTGAGGCGCTGCGGTCCGGCCGGGCGCGCATTGACGTCGGCGGTCGGCTCGATCAGCTCGACGAGCTGGAGATGAATGCGAATAACTCTGTTCCAGAACAGTATTCAGATCCTGCGCTGCCGGGTGTGTCGGGCATCGTCACTGCGGCCGCGATTCGCGCGCCGTCCGGCGGCAATGCGCAGCCCTGGCATATTGAGGCCACACCCGGTGCTGTCACCATTCGCCTTGCGCCCCAACACACCTCGATGATGGATGTCGGTTTTCGCGGCAGTGCAGTCGCACTCGGAGCGGCACTCTTCAACGCCAGAGTGGCCGCTGCCGGCCAGCAGATGCTGGGACCGGTAAGCCTGCGGGAGGGTGCCGAGGGCACTCAGCTGGCGGCGACGCTCGATCTGCGCGCCGGGACTGATCCGGTTTTGGCCGGGCTGTACGAACCGATGTTGGCGCGGGAGACGAACCGACGCCTCGGAGTGCCGCGGCCGATCGCCGCTGACACTGTCGAAGTGCTTGCCGCCGCGGCCCGGCGAGAAGGCGGCCGACTGCATCTTGTCGCACAGCACGACGACCTCGAGCGGGCCGCAACGATTTTCGCTGCCACCGACCGGATTCGTCACCTGACTCCAGGGCTGCACGCTCAGATGGTTTCTGAGCTGCGTTGGCCCGGTGACGATGATTCCGACACCGGTATCGATGTGAACAGCCTCGAGCTCGAAGACAGCGCCCTGGCCGTGCTCGACATCTTGCGCCGCCCAGACGTGATGAATCACCTGGCCCACTGGAAAGGTGGAAGCGCCTTGGGCGAGGACACTCGTCGTCGCGTCTCGGCGAGCTCTGCGGTAGCTGTCATTTCGGTGACCGAAGGCGCCTTGGCCGATTACGCACGCGGCGGAGCTGCGGTCGAGGCGGTATGGATTGCTGCGCAGCAGCGAGGGCTGGCTGTGCAGCCCTATTCACCGGTTTTCCTGTACGCCCAAGACGCGAACGACCTCACCGAGTTGTCGGTGTCCTTCGCCGAAGAGCTCGGCGACCTCCAAGAAGAATTCCGAAAGCTGGCCTGCATACCCGCCGATGCGGTGCCTGCCCTGGTGTTGCGGTTGGCTGTCAGCGAACCGGCTTCGGTGCGAAGCCGTCGCAGTCTCGAGCGCGTTCGTTTGCTGGATCGTTAAGACACGCTAACGTATACGGCATGTCCGACTCGCTGGACCACTTGGTCACAGCGGCGGCCGCCAAGTTGATGGCCGCCACGGCGGACAACCACGCCCAAATCAGCCAGCAGGTGGTTTGCGACTTGGTGAGCCACTTCGGCGTCGACACCGGCTTCCTGCGCCACAACGACCACACGATCCACGCGACAGTTCTTGTCGCTGAATGGCCTCCGCGCCCGGACACCCCCGACCCCGACCCGATCGGCGTGATTTATTTCGCCGACGCCGATCCGGTCTTCGCGGTGGCCGAAGACCTCAAAGAGCCCGGCGTTTTGCGTCCCGCGCTCGCGAACGCCGACTATCAACGCAATGTCGAAGATAGCTCGGGGATCCCCGCCGTCTCCCTTTCGTGCGTGCCGCTGCTATCCGGAGACCTCACCACCGGCACCCTGGGCTTCGTCAAGTTCGGCGACCGTGACTGGTTACCCAAGGAGCTGAATGCGTTGCAGGCGATCGCCACGCTGTTTGCTCAGGCGCAGGCGCGCATCGTCGCCGAGGAACGACTCCGCTACCTCGCCGAACATGATGACCTCACCGGGCTACTCAACCGCAGGGCGTTGATCGCCCACCTCGACGACCGACTCGCGGCCGGCCGACCGGGTCCGGTCGCATTGCTGTTCCTGAACCTGGACCGGCTCAAA
>DASQSQ010000505.1:0-6061 GCA_035642315.1 Mycobacterium sp. | reverse complement strand
GTCAGCCACGGCGCCACCGCCTCCACCCGCTGGGCCGGATCGCGGTTGAACAAGATTCTGCTGTTGGAACCAATCACATTGGAGAACAGGAAGTTTCGCTCCGCGAACTTCGCAGCGAAGACGCTCCGCGACACCCAGCCGCCGATCGGCACTCCGCCGCTTCCGGTGTAGGTGTAGTTCTTGGTCTCGGCGTTGGTCTCGTAATCGTATTCGCGGTCGACGCCGTTCTTTCCCACGATCGCATAGTCGGCCGGCGTGCTGGCGATGACCGGTCCGAAGTAAACCCGCGGCTGGTCAAGGTGAGCCGGGCCGTCGGAGATCACTCCCCCGTTAGGGCCGACGACGTTGGCCAGGAACTCCGGGTATCCGCCATTCTGGTTGGGGTCGTTAGCAATACCGCGTACGGTGTTGGCCGGCGAGGCGATGAAACCGTTTCCGTGGGTGTAGACGGTGTGCCGGTTGATCCAGTCCCGCTGATTGTCGATCAGCCGATCCGGGTTGAGCTCACGGGCGGCAACGACGTAGTCACGCAGACGACCGTCGTGGTCGAGATAGCGGTCGATGGCCAGCTGGTCGGGGAAAAAGTAAAAGTTCTTGGCCTGCTGGAATTGCGTGAACGCCGGACTGACAATCGTCGGATCAAGTAGCCGGATGTTGGATGTGGTGGCCCGGTCGGACGCCACCTGCTCGGCGGTCGTCCGTCCGTCGCCGCTGTAATCGCGATAGCTGACAACGTCATCGGTGAGACCGTAGGCCTGCCGGGTCGCGGTGATGCTTCGGCTGATGTACTCGCGTTCCTTCTGCGCTGCGTTGGGCTTGACGCTGATCTGCTCGACGATCAGCGGCCAACCGGCGCCAATGATCAACGACGACAACAGCAGGAGCACCAGGCCAATGGCCGGAATTCGTAAGTCCCGCAATACGATCGCCGAGAACACAGCGGCCGCGCAGATCAACGCGATCGCCAGCAGAATCAGCTTGGCCGGCAGCACCGCGTTGATGTCGGTGTAGCCCGCACCGGTGAACGGCTTTCCGGCGCGGGTGTGCGATAGCAGCTCGTAGCGGTCCAGCCAGTAGGCGACCGCCTTGAGCAACACCAGTGCGCCGATCAGGCTGACCAACTGGATGCGCGCCGAACGGCTCAGCGCACCGGTGCGCCCGGACAGTCGGATACCGCCGAACACGTAGTGCGCCAGCAGATTCGCCACGAAGGCCAAAAACAGCGCCACGAACAAGAAGCTGAGGATGAGCCGGTAGAACGGCAGCTCGAACGCGTAGAAGCCGAGATCCTTGCCGAACTGCGGATCGTTGACGCCGAAGTCACCGCCGTGCAGGAAAAGCTGGACGGTGACCCAGTAGGTCTGTGCGACGATCCCGGCAAGTAGGCCGATCGCGACGGGGATTCCGGTTCCGATCAACCGCAGCCTCGACATCACCACGCTGCGATATCGGGCCACCGGATCGTTGCCGTTGCTCGGGACGAACACCGGCCGGGTGCGGTAGGCCAGCGCCAGACCGGCGAACACGATGCCGCCGACCAGCAGCCCCACGACCACGAATACCACCAACCGGGTCAGCAGCACGGTGGTGAACACCGATCGATAGCCCAACTCGCCGAACCAGAGCCAGTCGACGTAGCCGTCGATCAAGCGCGGGCCGACAAGCAGCAGCAAGATCACCGCGAGGGCGATCGTGATGAGAATCCGGCTGCGCCGAGTCAGCTTCGGCATTCGCGCGGCGGGCCGCATACCCACTAGCTACGCTCCCTGCTCCATGTCACGTATCACAACTGTACGCACGATCTCTGATTGCCCGCTCCTCCTCATCGCGCTGCCCGCTCTGCATCGTCGCCGGGCGTCAACAACTCGGCGGCTGGCCGCCAGACGTGACCGTATGCAGGGCATTCACCGCGCCGCCGAGGTTGTCGACCTTGACCAATTGCAATCCGGGCAACTTCCCCGAGGTTGCCTCTAAGCAGTTTCCGGCCGGAACCAGAAACACCGTCGCTCCGGCGGCGCGGGCAGCACTCATCTTGTGCAGGATGCCGCCGATCCGGCCCACGGTGCCGTCGACCTTGATCGTGCCGGTCCCCGCGATGTATTTCGGGCCGGCGAGGTTGCCGGTGGTGAGTTTGTCGACCACAGCCAAGCTGAACATCAGACCCGCCGACGGCCCGCCCACGTTGGCCAGGTTGAAATCGACCACGAACGGCGCCCAGGGCGCATCCATCACCGAGACACCGGCGAAGCCGTAATCGCGCCCCGAATGGCTGCCCAAGGTGATCTGAGCGACGCCGGGCGGCGCGTTTTTGCGTCGAAAGCCGATTGCGACCGACTGGCCGGGTTTGGTGTGCTTCAGGAACGACGTGAACTGATCGACCGTGGCCACGGGCGTGCCGTTCACCGCCTGCACGGCGTCACCGGCCTGCAGCTTGCCCACCGAAGACCCGGGGTCGCTGACCGCCGCGACCGTGATGGCCTGCGGGTACTTCAGGTATCCCAGCGCCGCGTACTCGGCGCTGTGCTCGGACTCCTTGAAGTCGGCGTCGTTGTCTTTGTCGATTTGCTCCCGCGACTTGCCCGGCGGGTAGACCAGGTCGCGCGGCATCAGCTGCTCCTCGCCGGAGAGCCACAGCGTCATCGCCTCCGCCAAGCTGAGATCGTCACGCTGAGACACCGTCGTCATATCCAGGTGACCCGACGTGGGGTGGGTCGTAGTGCCTTTGATGTCGACGACCTGCTTGCCGTCGACCTCACCGAGCGTGTCGAACGCAGGACCGGGGCCAAGTGACACAAAAGGCACCGTCACCACCGCAAGCAGGACACCGAAGACCACGATCGGCACCAGCGCCACGATCAGCGTCAGAATCCGCCTGTTCACGTCGCTAACACTAGACGGACTGGTCAGGCCGAATCGGGGGCCCTTTCACTCAGAGCGTGACGGCGGATCGCACGCTGCGCTCCGCCGGTGGGTACCGTTGGGGACATGGCTGACCTGCCTTTCGGGTTCTCTTCGGGAGACGACCCGGACCGCGAGAACGACCCCGATTCCGGCTCCGGCTCCGGATCGGCGGACCCGTTTGGTCTGGGCGGGCTCGGCGGCGAGTTCGACATGGCCGACCTGGGTCAGATCTTCACGCGTTTGGGGCAAATGTTCAGCGGCGCCGGCTCCGCCATGGCCGGTGGCCAGGCGTCCGGACCGGTGAACTATGAGCTGGCCCGGCAGCTCGCCTCGAGTTCAATCGGATTCGTCGCGCCGATTCCGGCCGCCACCAACGATGCGATTCGCGACGCCGTCCACCTCGCCGAGACCTGGCTGGACGGCGTGACCGCGTTGCCGGCGGGTACTAACCGGACGGTCGCCTGGACCCCCAACGACTGGGTGGACAACACCCTGGAGACCTGGAAACGACTGTGCGATCCGATGGCTCAGCAGATCGCGACGGTGTGGGCCGCATCGCTGCCCGAAGAGGCCAAGAACATGGCCGGTCCGCTGCTGTCGATGATGTCGCAGATGGGCGGCATGGCATTCGGCTCGCAGCTCGGCCAGGCGCTGGCCCGGTTGTCCAAAGAAGTGCTGACCTCGACCGATATCGGCTTACCGTTGGGGCCCAAGGGAATTGCCGCGCTACTGCCGAACGCCATCGAGTCCTTCGCAGCCGGGCTCGAGCAATCCCGCAGCGAGATCGTCACCTTTCTGGCGGCTCGTGAGGCCGCCCATCACCGGCTGTTCAGTCACGTGCCGTGGCTATCCAGTCAGTTGCTCGGCGCCGTGGAGGCCTATGCCAAGGGCATGAAGATCGACATGCAGGGCATCGAGGAGTTGGCGCGCGACTTCAACCCGGCCTCGCTGAACGATCCGGCCGCCATGGAGCAGCTGTTGACCCAGGGCGTGTTCGAGCCCAAGGCCACACCGGAGCAGACCCAGGCGCTGGAACGGCTCGAGACGCTGCTGGCGCTGATCGAGGGCTGGGTGCAGACGGTGGTCAATGCCGCGCTGGGCGACCGCATCCCCGGCGCGGCGGCCCTCAGTGAGACGCTGCGCCGCCGCCGGGCCACCGGCGGACCGGCCGAGCAGACCTTCGCCACGCTGGTCGGCCTTGAACTGCGACCGCGCAAGCTGCGGGAGGCCGCCGTGCTGTGGGAGCGGCTGACCCAGGCCGCCGGTGCCGACGCCCGCGACGCGGTCTGGCAGCACCCCGATCTGCTGCCCGAGACGGAGGACCTCGACGATCCGGCCGCGTTCATCGACCGGGTCATCGGCGGCGACACCAGCGGAATCGATGAGGCGATAGCCGAATTCGAGCGCGGCACCGATGCCGGCCCCACCGACCCCGACGACAGCTCTGGCTCTGTGGATAGCTGAGCCGGCCGTCACGGCCCGCCGTGGCACAGTGCCAGCATGGCGCAGCCCACGCCGTCGTTGTATGCGCTGGACCCCGCCCTGCCGGTGCTGCTGCGCCCCGACGGCGCCGTCCAGGTGGGTTGGAGTCCGCGCCGCGCCGTACTGATCCACCCACCGAGTGGCCTGAATCCCGCGGGCTTGGCCGCCGTGCTGCGGACGATGCATTCACCGGTACCGATGAGCGAGCTGCAGCGTCAGGCCGACCGCCAGGGCACCGTAACCGCCGGTGAGCTTGGCGATCTGGTCGCGCGGCTGGTGGCGGCCGGTGTCGCTACCCGCGGCCGGCGGCAGCGGCCCGCCCGGTCGGCGTCCATCCGCGTGCACGGACGCGGACCGCTGTCCGAACTGCTCATCGAGTCACTGCGTTGTTCGGGCGCGCGGGTCAAGCAGAGCAGCCAGCCGCATGCCGCGGTGAGCGCCGCCGAGGCCGACCTGGTGGTGTTGTCCGACAACCTGGTCGCCGACCCCCGAATGCTGCGCGATTTGCACAGTCAAGGCGTCGCGCACCTCGCGGTCCGGGTGCGCGACGGCACCGGCCTGGTCGGCCCGCTGGTCATCCCCGGCGCGACCAGCTGTTTGGGATGCGCGGATCTGCATCGCAGGGACCGCGACGCGGCCTGGCCCGCCGTTGCCGCACAGCTTCGCGACACCGTCGGGGTGGCCGACCGTGCGACCCTGCTGGCGACGGCGGCGCTGGCGCTGAGCCAGATCAATCGGGTGATCGGCGCTGTCCGTGGCTCCGAATCAGAAGCGCCGACGGCGTTGAACGCCACACTGGAATTCGACGTCCACGCCGGATCGATCGTGGCGCGGCACTGGTCCAAACATCCACTGTGTTCATGTTGACAGCATGTTTTGGGGCAATTCTTGCGACAGCGCGACGTGGGCTTTCGTCTATTGCAATAGCGCGTGCAGTGATTGTCTCAATCCTCTAGTTCTGAGACCGCTTGGGCTTTGGTAACGAGCGACAGGATGCTGAACAACCGCCGATCAAGGCATTGCCTCGGCCCACGCGATATGCCCGTCGAAGCCAAGCGTTATCGCCATGTCGCGGTAGCGATCCCGGAAGTGCGCATAAGCTGCGGCATCGCCGTGCGCACGGCATAGCAGCGCCCGCAGCCGCAGCAGCCAGATGTCCCGCAAAGCTAAACCCTCATCGGCTGGCGCGGCCGCCAACCGCTCGATCGCGGCCTCGGCTTCGGCCATGTCATCGTCAGTCGCGCGGTCGAGCGGTGTCTGCACCAGAACACCTGTCGCAGCAATGCCCCACAACGGCAGCCGTCCGTGGCGGAACAGATGGCTGACGGCGGCGCGCATGACCGGGATCGCGCCATCGCGATCTCCACGACGAGCCCTCTCACGCGCCAAGTACGCGTTGATCATCGGTACCACGCCCAGCAGGTATCCCTGGTGTAGGAACACTTCGGCGACCTCGGCCATAAGCGTCTGTCCCCGGGCACGCTCCGCATCTGTGTGGCGGTGCACCAGCGCCATGCCCAGCGTCACCCGGGAGTAGGCCACCGCGAGGTCATCGCCGGATCGTTCGGCGATCTGTACGGCATCTTCGATCTCGCGCACCGCGGAATCGTCGGGCGTCAGCACCCCAAACGCTATTCCCGGGAAATAGGCGTACCCGACGACCATGGCGTAGGACAGG
>DASQSQ010000504.1:0-6328 GCA_035642315.1 Mycobacterium sp. | reverse complement strand
CAGCCGGTCGGCATGGTCAGAGGCGGCGAGCGCGATGTCGGGCCATGCCGCCTCTGCGTCCCACTGCCCGCCGATGCTCGGATACCAGCGGCGTAACTGCGAGGCGCTGCCGTCGAGCGCCAGCCGATGCAGCCCGCCGAGCAATCGCAACGGCACCGCCAGCCGGCCGGAGTCGTTTTCGTGCCCGGACAGGATGGCGGCAAAGACGCCACCGGCTTGCACGTCGGCGGCCACCCGATCCAACACCTCCCCGTACATCGGCGAGCCCATGCCGGCGCAAATCTGGCCCTGCAATTGGAGAGACCGCAGCAGCCGGCTCTCGCTAGTCATCGGTGCACCTCGTCCAGCCCGGCGCGGACCACGTCGAACGCATCCCCGAGAGCCTGCGGCAGCGACACGGTTTCGTCCTCCAGCCAGTGCTCGTAGGCGCTCAGGGCGACGCCGAGCAGCATCCATGCGACGGTCTGAGGTACCAGGTCGGTGGTTCGAATGCCGGATCGGCGCGCCACGAACTCGGCGATCACCTCACGCCAGCCGGCATACATCGTCATCGAATAGGCCTGCAGTTCAGCAGTTTGCAGAATCACCCGCATTCGTTGCCGGTGCCGGATGGTTTCTGATTCGTCAAAGGTGTTGAAGGACAGCAGCGCAGCGCGCAGCGCCTCGCCAAGCGCCATGCTCGGATCGACATGCTCCAGCAGCTCGCGCAGGTGCTGCAGGTGAGCGTCGAAGTCTCCCCAGGGAATCGCGTTCTTCGAGGCGTAATAGCGAAACACGGTGCGACGGGCGATGCCGGCGGCCTGCGCGACGTCGTCGACGCTCACCTCGGCGAAGCCGCTGTCGGCGAACAGTCGCAGGGCGACATCGGTGATGTGCTGCGGGGTCGTGGAACGGCGCCGGCCGACCCGCGTCTTCTGCAGCATGCCAGCCCGCCCTTCCATTCTGGCACTCGATGCCATATCCTGACGAAGATTCTCACCGGATCGACCCGACTTGTCGAGTCCCCAATAACGAAAGGCGACGTCATGGAGCCGAACCAGCAGACCGACACCGACACCGAGCTCGTCACCGAGTCCCTGGTGGAAGAGGTGTCTATCGACGGGATGTGCGGGGTCTACTGATCGTGAGCGCCCCCGCGCAGGGGTTGAGTCCGTCGCCGGGCGGGTTCGATCCCGAACGCGCATGGCGGCTGCACCCGCAGGTGGCCGTGCGACCCGAGCCATTCGGCGCGCTGTTGTATCACTTCGGCACCCGCAAACTGTCATTCCTCAAGGACCGCACCATTCTTGCGGTGGTGCAATCCCTCGCCGACTATCCGGACGCCTCCACCGCCTGCCGCGCCGCGGGTGTCGAAGACACCCGACTCGGTCCCTACTTGCATGCGTTGGGCGTCCTGGCGAGCTCCAACATGCTGGTGCCCGGTGAACCGGAGGAGGCGGCATGACGGCGACGGTGCCACGCCTGATCGAGCAGTTCGAGCACGGGTTGGACGCACCGATCTGCCTGACCTGGGAGCTGACATACGCATGCAATCTGGCGTGTGTGCATTGCCTGTCCTCGTCGGGCAAACGCGATCCGCGCGAACTGTCGACCCAGGCGTGCAAAGACATCATCGATGAGCTAGAACGTATGCAGGTGTTCTACGTCAACATCGGTGGTGGGGAACCGACTGTGCGGCCTGACTTTTGGGAGCTGGTGGACTACGCCACCGCTCACCACGTGGGCGTGAAGTTCTCCACCAACGGAGTGCGGATAACGCCCGAGATAGCCGCCAGGTTGGCCGCCAGCGACTACGTCGATGTCCAGATCTCGCTGGACGGCGCGACCGCTGAGGTCAACGACGCCGTGCGGGGGCCAGGGTCCTACGCGATGGCCATCCGCGCGTTGGAAAACCTTGCCGCCGCAGGATTCTCCGACGCCAAGATCTCTGTCGTCGTCACTCGACACAACGTTGACCAGCTCGACGAATTCGCTTCGCTGGCAGACCGTTACGGCGCCACGCTGCGCATCACCCGGCTGCGCCCCTCGGGTCGCGGCGCCGACGTCTGGGATGAGCTACACCCAACCGCCGACCAGCAGGTCCAGCTCTACCAGTGGCTGGTAGCCAAGGGTGAGCGGGTGTTGACCGGTGATTCCTTCTTCCACTTGTCCGGACTCGGGGAACCCGGCGCGCTGTCCGGCCTGAACATGTGCGGAGCTGGGCGGGTGGTGTGCCTGATCGACCCGGTCGGCGATGTGTATGCTTGCCCGTTCGCCATCCACGACCGCTTCCTTGCCGGAAACATCCTGTCCGATAGCGGATTTGACAATGTCTGGAAGAACGCTCCGCTGTTCCGTGAGCTACGTGAGCCGCAGTCGGCCGGTGCCTGCGGCAGCTGCGGGCATTACGACAGCTGCCGAGGCGGATGCATGGCGGCAAAGTTCTTCACCGGTCTGCCGATCGACGGCCCAGATCCGGAATGTGTTCAGGGCTACGGCACGTCGGCGCTGTCGCAGGAGCGCGAAAAGCCCCGGCCCGCAGGGGATCACTCGCACGGACGGCGGAGCAGCGGACCGGTGCCCCTGAAACTGACGGTGCATCCCCGCACGGCACCGCAACGGCTCTGCAACGAGAGCCCGGTCTAGCCGTGGCCCGTGACGCCTGGTTCGAGACGGTGGCGATCGCCCAGCAGAGGGCGAAGAAGCGGCTGCCGAAGTCAGCGTATTCCGCCCTGATCTCCGCCAGTGAGAAAGGGGTGACCGTCGGCGACAACGTGGCGGCGTTCAGCGAACTGGGCTTCGCCCCACACGTGGTCGGGGCGGCCGCGAAGCGTGACATGACGACAACTGTTATGGGACAGGAAATCTCGTTCCCAGTCATGATTTCGCCGACCGGCGTGCAGGCGGTCGATCCGGACGGCGAGGTGGCGGTGGCCCGTGCCGCGGGCGCGCGCGGCACCGCGATGGGATTGTCGTCTTTCGCGAGTAAGCCAATCGAAGAGGTCATCGCCGCAAACCCCAAGATCTTCTTTCAGATCTATTGGCTGGGCGGCCGCGACGCGATCGCCGAAAGGGTGGAGCGCGCCCGGGCTGCCGGCGCGGTCGGTCTGATCGCCACCACCGATTGGTCGTTCTCGCACGGGCGGGACTGGGGGAGCCCCAAAATCCCCGAGCGGATGGACCTGCGCACGGCGGTGCGGATGTTCCCGGAGGCGATCACCCGCCCCGGCTGGTTGTGGCGGTGGGGCAAGACGCTGCACCCGCCGAACCTGCGGGTGCCCAACCAGGCCCGGCGCGGCGAGCCCGGCCCGCCGTTCTTCGAGGCCTACGGCGAGTGGATGGGGACGCCGCCGCCGACCTGGGAGGACATCGCCTGGCTGCGCGAGCAGTGGGGCGGCCCGTTCATGCTCAAAGGCGTGATGCGGGTCGACGACGCCAAAAGGGCTGTGGATGCTGGTGTTTCAGCAATCTCAGTGTCCAACCATGGCGGCAACAACCTGGACGGGACGCCCGCGTCGATCCGCGCACTGCCGGCGGTCGTGGACGCGGTCGGCGACCAGATCGAGGTTTTGCTGGACGGCGGTGTCCGCCGCGGCAGCGACGTGGTCAAGGCGCTGGCACTGGGTGCCCGCGCCGTCATGATCGGCCGCGCGTACCTGTGGGGCCTGGCGGCCGCCGGACAGCCAGGTGTCGAGAACGTTCTCGACATCCTTCGCGGCGGCATCGACTCGGCGTTGATGGGGCTCGGCCGAGCCTCCGTGCACGACCTCAACCCGGACGACATCCTGGTGCCCGCGGGCTTTGCTCGGGCCCTCGGGGTGCCCCCGTCCGCGCCGGCCGGACCGTAGCCGCCGCGGACGCGAGACCAGCGAGCATGCTGATACTCACGTGGCGGACGTGGCGACGGCGACCCGGTTTAGTGAACGGTCAGCGGCAAAAAATTTTTCTAGTGCGCCAACAATCGATGCACTGCAGGTGAATTCGTCTTACCATCACCGAGTGGCTGTCCTCGCCGAACTTGGGGGCTCGACGTCGAGCGGGCTACAGGGCATGTCCCTGGGTGTGATCATTCCGGTGGGATCGACCGAACAGCATGGCCCTCACCTGCCGTTGGACACCGATACGCGGATCGCATCCGAGGTCGCCCGCGAGGTTACCGCCCGCCTGAGCGGTGGGCCCGGCGACCCCCGGCTGCAGTGGGTGATGGCACCGGCCATCGCTTACGGCGACAGCGGCGAGCACCAAAGCTTCCCCGGAACCATCTCCATCGGCACCGACGCGTTGACCACCCTGCTGATCGAGTACGGCAGGTCGGCGACCTGCTGGGCGCAGCGGCTCCTCTTTATCAACGGCCATGGCGGCAACATCACGGCGCTGGGCCGGGCGGTCGGCCTACTGCGGTCCGAAGGCCGTGACGCCGGGTGGTCCCCCTGCGCGGTGGCCGGTGCCGACGCGCATGCGGGCCACGCTGAAACTTCACTATTGCTGCACATTTCGCCGACCGATGTGCTATCCGACCGGTGGCGTCCGGGCAACGGCGCGCCGCTCTCCGACCTGCTACCGTCAATGCGACGCGGGGGAGTCGCGGCGGTCAGCGAACTCGGCGTATTGGGTGACCCGACCACGGCGACCGCTGCAGAGGGGGAGCGGATGCTCGCTGAGATGGTCGACGATTGCCTCAGCCGGGTCGGACGTTGGGCGCCCACGCGAGACGGGTTACTCCTATGACCCAGGCGCGGTTGCCGGACGGGTTTGCTGTGCAGGTCGACCGGCGGGTGAGGGTGATCGGCCAGGGCTCCGCTTTGCTGGGTGGCTCGCCCACCCGGTTGCTGCGGTTGGCGCCGGCCGCCCAGGACATGCTGGACGACGGCCGCCTGAAAGTCCACGATGCGATGAGCGCCGAGCTGGCCCGAACCCTGCTGGACGCGACGGTGGCTCACCCGCGGCCTGCGGGTGGCCCCTCGCATCGCGATGTGACCGTCGTAATTCCGGTGCGGGACAACGCTTATGGATTACGGCGGTTGGTCGCCGCGTTGCGGGGCCTGCGCATCATAGTCGTTGATGACGGCTCGTCGACACCGATTGAGCACGATGACTTCGCGGGGCCGCACTCCGACATCGAGGTGCTGCGCCATCCGAAGAGCGTGGGGCCGGCGGCGGCGCGCAACACCGGTCTTGCCGCCTGCAAGTCGGACTTCGTCGCCTTCTTGGACTCCGACGTCGTTCCGCGACGAGGCTGGCTGGAGGTTCTCCTCGGTCACTTCTGCGACCCCACCGTGGCACTGGTCGCCCCGCGCATCGTCGGACTGGCCCAGACCGACCACTTGGTAGCTCGCTACGAGGCGCTGCGGTCCTCACTCGACCTCGGGCAGCGTGAAGCCCCGGTCATCCCGTACACCAGCGTCTCCTATGTGCCCAGCGCCGCGATCATCTGCCGCACGTCCAAGCTGCGTGAGATTGGTGGCTTCGACGAAACCATGCGCTCAGGTGAGGACGTCGATCTGTGCTGGCGACTTGTCGAGGCCGGTGCGCGGTTGCGCTATGAGCCGATCGCCCAGGTGGGGCACGATCATCGCACGCAATTGCGGGATTGGATGGTGCGCAAAGCGTTTTACGGTGGTTCGGCTGCGCCGTTGTCGGTGCGGCACCCGGACAAGATCGCGCCACTGATGATCTCCGGCTGGGCTCTTGCGGCGTGGATCCTGATGGCCATCGGCTCGAGCTTCAGCTATCTGGCGTCGCTGTTGGTTGCCGCGCTGACGGGCCGTCGCATCGCGAAGACCCTGCAGGGTGCTGACACCCAGATCTCGGATGTACTGGCGGTAGCTGCCCGCGGCCTGTGGTCGGCGGCGCTGCAATTGGCGTCGGCGATCTGCCGGCATTACTGGCCCGTCGCGCTGCTGGCGGCTATTGTGTTCCGGCCCGCCCGCCGCGTCGTGCTGGTGGCCGCTGTCGCGGATGGGGTGGTGGATTGGGCCAGCCGCCGACGAACCGCCGACGAAGATGCCAAACCGATCGGGGTGCTGACCTACCTGTTGCTCAAGCGGCTCGATGACCTGGCCTATGGCCTCGGGCTGTGGTACGGCGTGGTGCGGGAGCGCAATATCGGCCCGCTTAAACCGCAGATTCGAGTCTGACTCCTGACTGCAGCTACGCTGCACGCCGATGTCCTGATCATTGGCGCGGGAAGCGCAGGAGCTGTTGTAGCGAACCGCCTTTCGACTGACCCCAGCTGTGTGGTGACCGTGTTGGAAGCCGGGCCCGGACTCGCCGATCCAGCGCTGCTGGCCGAAACGACCAACGGGCGACGGCTACCGATCGGTGCTGCCAGCCCGCTGGTCCAGCGATA
>DASQSQ010000503.1:0-6424 GCA_035642315.1 Mycobacterium sp. | reverse complement strand
GCCAATTGGGCCGGCTACCCATGGTCGATTTCGGGATAGGGGTTTCGGCCGGGCCGGTCTTCGCCGGAAACATCGGCGCCGAAAATCGCTACGAGTACACCGTGATTGGTGACGCCGTCAATGAAGCCGCGCGGCTTGCCGACTTGGCCAAAACGTCAGACCAGCGGATCGTATGTTCGGCCGCTGTGATAGGTCGCGCCGACACGGCTGAGCGCCGGCATTGGGCCGCAAGCGGCGAGGCCGTCCTACGAGGCCGCGCCGAACCCACCCACATCTGGACTCCCGCCGCTGACAGCTGAGAGCACTCCGGACTACTCGGCTGCAACTCATGCCGTATGGCTTACAGTTGTCGAGTCGGTCGGGTCTCAGGCACGAAGGAGTGAGCATCGCCATGTCCATTCCCCGCTATCCGGGCGACATCACCCGCGAATGGCTCTCGGCCGTCCTGAGCAGCGACGACACCCCGGTACGGGTCACCGACGTCGACGTGACCGCCATCGGTACCGGACAGACCGGGGCGACATATCGGTTGTCGGCGAAGTACGCGGGCGATGTGCGTCGCTTGCCCGATACCTTCGTGATCAAACTGCCCGCCCAAGACGACACTGTTCGCGACCGCGTGACGATCGGCTATCGCAGCGAGTGCGCCTTCTACGCCTCCGTCGCCGATCGGGTGCGGGTGCCGACCCCGGAGTGCTTCTACTGCGAGATCAGCGACGACGCGCTGGACTATGCCCTGCTACTCGCCGATCAGGCACCCGCGGCGCAGGGTGATCAGATCGCGGGCTGCGGTGAGCGGGAGGCGCGGCTGGCCGTCACCGCGTTGGCCGGCCTGCACGGGCCTAGCTGGTGTGATCCGTTCTGGCTGGATTTCCCGGGGATCGCCTTCGCCCGACCCGACGAAGCATCGGCCCAGGGTCTCGGCGAGGTTGCGCGGATGAGTCTGGAGATCACTCTGGACAAGCTCAGCGACCGCATGGCTGCGACTGACCGCGATACCTTCACCGCCGCAATGGGTTTGGTGGCACCCTGGCTGCTTGCTGAACACGATCGGTTTTCGTTGCTGCACGGCGACTACCGCCTCGACAACATGTTGTTCTACCCGGACGCCGCCAAGGTCACGGTGGTGGATTGGCAGACGCTTGGGGTGGGCCTGCCCGCACGGGATCTCGCCTATTTCACCGCGACCAGCCTCAAGCCGGAACTGCGCTCGGCGATCGAGCAGGACCTTGTCGACGAGTACCATCGAGCGCTCTTCGACTACGGTGTGACCGGCTATGACCGCGAAACCTGCTGGCGCGATTACCGACTCGGCATGCCGCAGGCTCTACTCATCTCGGCTTTGGGCTTCGCGTTCGCTACCGCCACCGACCGCGGAGACGACATGGTGCTGACCATGTTGGCGCGAGGCTGCCAGGCCATCCGCGACCTCGGCACGCTAGACCTCATCGCGTGACGCGAATCAGTACTGCGTGGACCCCTGGTCGACGGAGATCGCCGCGGCGGTGACGTTTCGGGATTCGTCGCTGGCCAACCAGCAGACCGCGTCGGCGATGTCTTCGGGCTCGGCTACCCAATTCGGCAGAAACGGCGTGAGCACATTCGCCATTTGCGGATAGGTCTCGTTCGCCCTGACCACCGCGTCGACCATCGCGCCGCTTCCCATCGCCGTGTTGACTGGGCCGGGGTGCACGCTGTTGACCCGGATCGAGTGCCTGCCCAATTCGGCGGCAAATGCGCGAGCCATCCCGGTCACGGCGTGCTTGCTGGCGGTGTAATGCACCATGAACGGCTGCTGTTTGATGCCGGCTGCCGAGCTGATCAAGATGATGGAACCGCCGCGACCGCCGTCGATGATCTTCTGCGCCCCGGCCATCACAGTGTTCCACGTTCCCGTCACGTTGACGTCCATCACGTCCCGGAACGATTCGGGAGTGATCTCGTTCCAGACCTGCGGAGCCGAGATGCCGGCGTTGGCGACGATGATATCCAGCCGCCCGAGCTTCGCCACACCATCGTCCACCGCTTCGCACAGGCCGTCGAAGTCGCGAATATCGATCGGCGACACAACAATTCGACGGTTGGCGGCCTCGACGAGCCGGGCGGTTTCGGCGAGATCCTCCGGTGTTGCCGGGTCATAAGGCACACAGGACGGCAGCTTGCCGGCGATGTCGACGGCGATGATGTCGGCGCCCTCCCGGGCCATCCGCACGGCGTGCGCGCGGCCCTGGCCGCGTGCCGCTCCGGTGATGAATGCCACCTTGCCCGTCAGCCGACCGCTCATGTGCGCTCCATATCGTAAACGTCACTGTAACGGATGCGATAATACGTCACTGTTTGCGCTGCGCCGCCTTGACCAGGTTGGAACCGATGATCAGCCGCTGAATCTCACTGGTGCCCTCGTAGAGCCGCAACAGCCGGACGTCGCGATAGATGCGTTCCACCGGCACCTCGCGCATATATCCGCTGCCGCCGTGAATCTGCACCGCGAGATCGGCGACCTTGCCGGCCATTTCGGTGCAGAACACCTTGGCCGCCGACGGTGCGATGCGCCGGTCCTGGTCGGTGATCCACAGTCGGGCGGCGTCACGGACGAGGGCGCGGCCGGCCATCACCCCGGTCTGCTGGTCGGCCAGCATTGCCTGCACGAGCTGGAAGTTCCCGATCGCTGTACCGCCCTGCGTGGCGGTGGCCGCGTAGGTCACGGATTCGTCCAGTGCCCGCTGCGCGGCTCCCACGGCCAACGCGGCGATGTGGATCCGGCCGCGTGCCAGGGAAGTCATCGCTGCCCGATAGCCGATGTCCTCACTGCCGCCGACCAGCGCGCCGGCCGGGACGCGCACATCGGTGAACCGGACGTCGGCGGTCCAAGCGCCTTCCTGTCCCATCTTCGCGTCCTTGGTCCCGACCTCCACACCGGCCGCGTCCGCGGGAACCAGGAAAACCGCGATGCCCGGTCCGGCATCGTCGGCGGGACGGGTCCGGGCGAAGACCACGAACAGGTCCGCGACCGGCGCGTTGGTGATGAACCGCTTCTCGCCGGAAATCACCCAATCCGCATCGTCACGAATGGCCTTGGTGCGCAACCCCGCCGGGTTCGATCCCGCTCCGGGCTCGGTCAGCGCGAACGAGGCGACCTTTCCCGACGCCAGTGCTTCCAGCCAGGCGGCCTTCTGCTCGTCGGTACCGAATCCGACCAGGACCTGACCGGCGATGCCGTTGTTGGTGCCGAACATCGA
This sequence comes from Mycobacterium sp., assembly GCA_035642315.1. Taxonomy (GTDB): domain Bacteria; phylum Actinomycetota; class Actinomycetes; order Mycobacteriales; family Mycobacteriaceae; genus Mycobacterium. Next base: position 3,185 of record DASQSQ010000503.1, on the reverse strand, counting down.
GCGAACCGCCAGCGAGGTGTAGCCCAACTCCATCGCCAGCTCGACGTCTTGGGTGATGTCGAGGCCGAGTCCGCCCCATTCCTGGGGGATGGCGTACCCGAACAAGCCCATGTCCTTGGCCTGGTTCCGAAGATCATCGGGCACCCGATCGGTGGCCAGAATTTCCTGCTCTCGCGGGACGACGACGGTGCGGACGAACTGGCGGGTCTGCGCAAGAATCTGCTGAAAGTCGTCGTCGTCGACGGCGGCAGCGGTCATGGCCGCGATCATATATGAAATATGATGTGCGATGATGTGCGGGTTCGAGACGTAGATAGAGGACGGTGATCAAGTGTCGTTGTTGACCGGTCAGACCGCAGTCATCACCGGCGGTGCGCAAGGACTGGGTTTCGCCATAGCCGAGCGGTTCGTTGCCGAAGGGGCCCGGGTCGTGCTCGGTGACGTGAATCTCGAGGCAACGGAGTCCGCGGCGACACAGCTTGGCGGCGGTGACGTCGCAGCGGCGGTGCGCTGCGACGTTACCTCCGGGGCCGACGTCGACGCGCTGGTCGCGGCGGCCGTCGACCGGTTCGGCGGGCTGGACATCATGGTCAACAACGCCGGAATCACCCGCGATGCGACGATGCGCAAGATGACCGAGGAGCAGTTCGATCAGGTCATCGCGGTGCATCTGAAGGGGACCTGGAACGGGCTGCGCAAGGCCGCGGCGATCATGCGGGAGAACAAGCGCGGGGCGATCGTGAACATGTCGTCGATCTCCGGGAAGGTCGGCATGGTCGGCCAGACCAACTATTCGGCGGCCAAGGCCGGCATCGTCGGTATGACCAAGGCGGCATCGAAGGAACTCGCCCACCTCGGTGTGCGGGTCAACGCGATCCAGCCCGGGCTGATCAGGTCGGCGATGACAGAGGCGATGCCGCAACGGATTTGGGACGCAAAAGTCGCGGAGGTGCCGATGGGACGAGCCGGCGAGCCCGAAGAAGTCGCCAACGTCGCGTTGTTCCTGGCCTCCGATCTGTCGTCATACATGACCGGAACCGTCCTCGAGGTGACCGGCGGGAGGCACCTGTGAGCACTCGCGAAGCCGTGATCTGCGAACCGGTTCGGACGCCGATCGGCCGCTACGGGGGAATGTTCAAATCGCAGACCGCTGTCGACCTCGGCGTCGCCGCACTCAGCGGGCTGCTCGAGAGGACGGGCGTCCCACCCGAATCGGTGCAGGACGTCATCCTCGGGCACTGCTATCCCAGCAGCGAGGCACCGGCGATCGGGCGCGTCGTCGCACTCGATGCAGGACTGCCGGTCACCGTGCCCGGCATGCAGGTCGACCGCCGCTGCGGATCGGGGTTGCAGGCGGTCATCCAGGCCTGCCTGCAAGTCAGCGCCGGTGACAACGATCTCGTCGTCGCCGGCGGCGCGGAAAGCATGAGCAACGTCGCCTTCTACTCCACCGACATGCGCTGGGGCGGTGCCCGCGGTGGTGTCCGGGTGCACGACGGGCTGGCCCGCGGACGTAGCACCGCCGGCGGGCGGCACCACCCGGTGCCCGGCGGGATGTTGGAAACCGCGGAAAATCTGCGGCGGGAGTACAACATCTCGCGGCAAGAGCAGGACGAACTCGCGGTGACGTCGCACCAGCGGGCGGTAGCCGCGCAGAAGGACGGCATCCTGGCCGAGGAGATCATTCCGGTTGAGGTGCACAGCCGCCGGGGCGAGGAGCTGATCGATACCGACGAACACCCGCGTGCCGACACCACGGTCGAATCGCTGAGCAAACTCAAACCCGTTCTGCTGAAGGATGATCCAGAGGCAACGGTGACCGCCGGAAACGCCAGCGGACAAAACGATGCAGCGTCGATGTGTCTGGTGACGACGCCGGAGAAGGCCAACGAACTCGGTCTGACGCCGTTGGTGCGGCTGGTGTCCTGGGGCGTCGCAGCCGTGCCGCCCAACGTGATGGGCATCGGTCCGGTACCGGCCACCGAGGTGGCGCTGGCCAAGGCGGGCTTGCAGTTGAGCGACATCGACCTTTTCGAGCTCAACGAGGCCTTTGCCGCGCAGGCTCTTGCGGTCATGCGGGAGTGGCACTTTGGCGCTGCCGACCGGGAGCGGACGAACGTGCACGGCTCGGGCATATCGCTGGGGCATCCGGTCGGTGCGACCGGCGGCCGGATGCTGGCCACGCTGGCCCGCGAGCTCAATCGGCGGGACGCGCGCTATGGGCTGGAAACCATGTGCATCGGCGGGGGACAAGGGCTGGCCGCGGTCTTCGAACGGTTCGGATCGCGGTGACCTTGCCGTTGGTCGGTCTCACCGTCGTCGAAGTATCCAGCTTCGTGGCGGCGCCGCTGTGCGGCTTGACCTTGAGCCAACTGGGCGCGGAGGTGATACGTGTCGACCCGATCGGCGGCGCATCCGATGTTCGGCGCTGGCCACTGGCCGCAAGTGGGACGTCGATTTACTGGACCGGCCTGAACAAGGGAAAGCGTTCGGCGACTATCGATTTGCGGTCACCAGAAGGGCAGGAGTTGGTCCAGCGGCTGATCGTCGAGGGTGACGGTGTCGTGGTGACCAACGCAGCGGGCTTGTCCTGGTTGTCGTTCGAACAGCTCACCGCGATGCGCGCCGACGTGATCCATGTCCAACTGCTGGGCCGCCATGATGGCTCCACCGGCGTGGACTACACGGTAAATGCGGCGACTGGATTCCCGTTGGTCACCGGGCCGGCGAACCATGCCGGTCCAATCAACCACGTGCTGCCGGCCTGGGATGTGTGCTGTGGCCTGTATGCCGCGCTCGCCGTCGTCGCCGCGGTGCGTCGCCGCGATCAATCCGGAGTCGGCGCCAAAGTCAGCATCGCGCTGGAGGATGTCGCGCTGGCCACCGCGGGCAACCTGGGATGGCTGACCGAGCCTCAGGTCAACGGCACCGAACGCCAACGCCTGGGCAACGCGATCTACGGCCAGTATGGTCAGGATTTCACCAGCAGCGACGGTGTCGCTTTCATGGTTGTCACGCTGACACGACGTCACTTTCAGGATCTCGTCGAGGTATCGGGGACTGGTGCAGCCGTCTCGGCGCTGGCCGAGTCGCTCGGCGCCGACTTCAGCGACGAGGGCGAGCGGTACCGATACCGCGACGTGCTCAGCGGTTTATTCGCGACGTGGTTCGCCGGCCACACCGCC
>DASQSQ010000502.1:0-3470 GCA_035642315.1 Mycobacterium sp. | reverse complement strand
GTGAGGTCCAGGCGCGGTCGGAGTCGCTGATGGCCGGCTATCTTCCGTGTGAGGCGACCCGGGATGCCTTGTGCGACGGCTGGTATCGCACCGGCGATGTCGGGTATCTGGACACCGGTGGCTGGCTGCGGATCACCGACCGGTCCAAGGAGATGATCAAGGTCCGCGGTTTTCAGGTCGCGCCCGCCGAGATTGAGGCCGTGCTGCACGCTCATCCCGCCGTCGAGGACTGCGCGGTGTTCGGGATCCCCGACGGCGTCGACGGCGAGTCGGTTGTCGCCGCCGTCGCGACGCGGGCGCCGGTCGACGCCGCCGAACTCACCGCCCGGGTGGGTGAGCGGCTTGCGTCCTACAAAAGCCTGAGCCGTGTGGTGTTCGTGTCCGAAATACCTCGGCTGCCCTCCGGAAAGGTGCTGCGCCGAGTGCTAAAGGAGCGTTATGGATGTACGTCTGACAGCTGAACAACAACAACTGCGCGACGCCGCGGCCAAGCTGGCCGATGACCTCGGCCCGGGGTCGGTGCAAGATCTCACCGACGACGATCGAATTGCCCGGCTGGACAAGCAAATCGAGATGACCGGCTGGCGATCGCTGCGGTCCGACGGCGCCTCCGGCGTGGAAGTGGCCATCGTCGCCGAGGAATTCGGCCGCGGATTGGTGGACGCGCCGTTTCTCGGACCGGTGCTGGCCGACGATCTGGCCCGGCACATCGGCGGCGAAGGCGCTGGGTCCACGATCGCCGTGGGTGGTCGCGGTATCGACGCCCGGGGCTATCAGCGAGCGCTGGCGTTGGACGGGACGACGGTGCTGGCTGCCGACATGGGCGTGGCCGGGGAAGCCGTGGATCTGACCAGGTCCACCGCCGAGCTGTCCGGAATGGCGGCCGCTGTCGGCGAGGTGAACTCCGACGTCGCCGCGCGGTGGCTGGCGCTTGCCCTGGCCACCACGTCGGCGGACCTGGTCGGAACGGCCCGAGGTGCACACGCCCTGGCCTGTGAGTACGCGAAAATCCGTGAGCAATACGGTCATTCGATCGGCTCCTATCAAGCCATCGCGCACCTGCTCGCGGAAAGCCTTGCGCTGATCGAGGGCTCGGTGAGCGTGCTGCGGCATGCCGCCTGGGCGGTTGACGAGCTGGCACCGGTCGAGGCGATCCGGGCCGCTCGCGTGGCGAAGATCTACTGCGCGCGCGCCGCGCGAACGGTGTGCGAAACCGCGATCCAGGTGCACGGCGGCATCGGCAATACCTGGGAATGCCTGGCGCACGTCTATCTGCGGCGTGCGCTGACATCGACCGAACTGTGGCCCGTCAAGCTGGAGGAGATCGACGTTGGACTTTCGTGATTCGACCGACGAAGCCGCCTTCCGTGATCGCCTGCGATCGTGGCTTGCGGTGCACGCCAAGGAATTTCCCAGTTCGGGCGACGAGTACTGGGCCCGGCAGGGCGAATGGCATCGCGCGCTGTACGAGGGCGGCTTCTTTGGGCTGTCCTGGCCGCGTGAGTACGGCGGGCAGGAGCTGCCGCCGGTGTACGACGTCATCCTCGACGAAGAGCTGGCTCGGGCCGGCGCCCCGCCCCGGCCCAGCCTGGGTTACCTGGTCTCCGGCCTGACCCGACACGGCAGCGAAGAGCTGTGCCGCCGGTTCTTGCCCGGCATGATCAACGGCACCGAGCGATGGTGCCAGGGATTCAGCGAGCCCGGCTCCGGTTCGGACCTCGCGTCGCTGACCACCACCGCCACCCGCGACGGTGACAACTACGTCATCCAAGGCCACAAGATCTGGACCAGCTACTCCGACGTCGCCGACTGGTGTCTGCTGTTGGCCCGCACCGATCCGGACGCCAAGCGTCACCGCGGTATTTCGGCGTTTATCATCTCGATGAAACAGCCTGGCGTGCAACAGCGTCCGCTGCGGATGATCAACGGTGTCACGACCGAATTCGGCCAGGTGTTCTTCGACGGCGCGACGGTACCGGCCGCGCATATGGTGGGTGCGCCGGGTGAGGGCTGGCCGCTGGCGATGACGGTGGTCGGCCACGAACGCGAACCTTCCACGCTGGGCTACGCGGCACGCTACGGCAAGCTCGTGCGTGAGCTGGCCGGGCGCACCGACGGCCCGCCCTCTCCCGAATTAGCCTGGGCCGCGGTGCAAACCGAGATGTTGACCCATCATGTCCGACGGCGGTTGTCCGAACAACTCGACGGCGTGACACACACGTCGGACGGATCGCTGGACAAGTTGTTGATGACGTGGGTCGAGCAGTCGGTCGGCCACGCCGCGCTGGCTGTCGCCGGCATTGACGACCCCGGCCTGCTGTCCGCCTACCTCTACAGCCGCGCCCAGAGCGTGATGGGCGGGACATCGCAGATCCAGAAGAACATCATCGCCTCACGAATCTTGGGATTGGGAGCCTGACGTGTACGACATGCCGACCGAAATCGACGTCCAAGCCGACGGGCCGCTGCGGATGATCACGTTGAACCGGCCCGATTCGCTCAACTCGGTCAACGACGACCTGCATCATGGGCTGGCCAAGTTGTGGCAGCGGATGAGCGATGACCGCAGCGCCCGCGCCGCGGTGATAACCGGTGCAGGACGGGCGTTTTCAGCGGGCGGCGACTTTAGCTACCTCAAGGAGTTGGCGGGCGACGCCGATCTGCGGGCCAAGACCATCGCCGACGGGCGCGAGATTGTGCTGGGCATGGCCCGGTGCCGGGTGCCGGTGGTGGCGGCGGTCAACGGTCCGGCCGTCGGCCTGGGCTGCAGCCTGGTCGCGTTGAGCGACATCGTCTATATCGCCGAAGACGCCTACCTGGCCGACCCGCACGTGCAGGTGGGGTTGGTGGCCGCCGACGGCGGGCCGCTCACTTGGCCGCTGCACATCAGCCTGCTGTTGGCCAAGGAGTATGCGCTGACCGGCACCCGGATCTCCGCCGAGCGGGCGGTCGAGCTTGGCCTGGCCAACCACGTGGTGGTAGACCCCGTCGCCGAGGCAACCAAGGCCGCGAAGAAAATCCTCGAACTGCCGCAGCAGGCGGTCGAGAGCACCAAGCGCGTCCTCAACGTGCATCTCGAGCGCGCGGTGCTGGCCACGATCGACTATGCCCTGTCCGCCGAGAATCAGTCCTTCCAGACCGAGGACTTCCGCTCGATCGTGACGAAGCTGGCGGCCGGCAAGAACTGATCCGCCGCCGAATATGCGGCCAGCCGCACGTTCGAGGGCCTGCTGAGCTACTTCGGCGGAAATCGCAGCGCGCCGTCCAGCCGGATCACCTCGCCGTTGAGGTAATCGTTCTCGACGATGCTCTGCACGAAGGCGCCGTACTCGGCTGACCGGCCCATCCGCTTGGGGAAGGGGACTTGCGGGCCCCAGTACGCCTCCAACTGGTCACCCGCCTGGCCGTAGGCCGGCGTGAGGAACGTGCCCGGAGCGATCGTTACCACGCGGATCCCGAGCGGGGACAGG
>DASQSQ010000501.1:0-2334 GCA_035642315.1 Mycobacterium sp. | reverse complement strand
GGCTTGCCGAAGTAGGCCTTGGACGCCGCCGATATCTCGTAGGCGCCGCGACCGAAATAGATGATGTTGAGATAGGCCTGCAGCACATCGTCTTTGGACCACTCCCCCGACATCTTGGTGGCGATGACGAGTTCCTTGGCTTTGCGGACCAGACCGCCGATTCCGGCGCGCTGCGATCCCACCAGCGCGTTCTTGACGTACTGCTGGGTGATCGTCGAACCGCCCTGCGTGTCGCCGCCGAAGATGTTGTTCTTGAACGCCCGCGCGAAGCCGGTGAACGAGAAGCCGGGGTTGGAGTAGAAGTTGCGGTCCTCGGCCGCGATCACCGCCTGGCGCACATGCACCGGCACCTGGCTGATGCTGACATCCTCGCGATTGCCCTCTGGGGGAACGATTTTGGCGAGCTCTGAGCCGTCACTGGCCAGAATCGTCGAGACCTGATTGGTGCGGATGTCGCCGGGCTTGGGGATGTCGACGATGAAGTAGGCCATTGCGAAGGTGACGATCGGCAGCAGCAACACCACCACCGCGGTGACGTAGAGGCCGCGGCGGATCCATCGCCAGTTGACGTGATCCAGCCGCGTCCAGTCGATTCGCTGGACCCAGCCCCACTCGGGCAATGGCGGTTTGCGGCGCGGCGGACCGGGCGGGCGTCCGCCGTCGCCGCCGCCGGCCGGCTGCCGATGAGGCGTTCGCGAGCGGCCTTCCAGCGCAGCCGTGGCCATCTCGAGCGGGTCGCGCCGCTCCGAGGTTCTCGAGGCGGGGCGACTGCCCAGCGCTGCCTTGACCGCCTCGATCGGATCGCCAAGATGACTCGGCGCGTCGTCCCTGACGGGGGGCAGGATTGTGGTCAGCCGGTCGTCGGGCGGAACCGCGAATCGTGACCGTGGCGAACCCGGCGCCTGCTTAGACCCGCCGTCGGCCCCTGCCCCATTCGGGGTGTCAGCGGACGAGTGGTCTTGCTGCCCTTCGTTATTCACTGGCCGTGCGCGCGCCGTTGCGCGCCGTCCGGGTGCCCTTGGGAGGGCGGGCCGGGCGTGCCGCGCCGAGCACATACGACTTGACCAGATGATTCCAGCTGCAGGTCCGGCATACCTCCACCACGTGCACGGAGAACTCTTGGAAGCGAGATGCCAGCAGGACCAACTCTTCGGCGGTGCGCGCCGAGCCGGACACCGCGCCCAGGTGGTCGCCGAACACCCACGACACCAGGGTGAGCTGCTCCTTGCGGCAGATCGGGCACATCACCGGGCTGAGCTTGCCGTGGAACTTCGCAGCGCGCAGCAAGTACGGGTTGGCGTCACACACTTCGGAGACACCGGTCCGACCTGAATACACCTCGGCCAGCAGTGAGCGCCGCCGAAGCGCGTAGTCGACTACCTGTCGCTGCAATCGCACGATGACCAGAGTACGTCCGCGGGACCGATGCCGAGAGATTGCCCGGCCACTCCGTGTGCCCTTTTCACCGTGCCCGCTCGGCCCGCGCCCGGCGTCATCGCGGCTTGAGCAGGACCGTCGCACCCACACTGAGCACGGCGGTCGCGACCAGATAGCCGCAGGCGTACCACGGTGCACCGTGGCCGGCCGCGACGAGGCCGGTAAGGATCAGCGGTGTGAGACCGGACGCATAGATTCCGGACACCTGATAGACGGTGGACAGACCGGTGTAGCGGATGCGGGTGGGAAACAGCGACGCGTACAGGGTGCCCTGCGGCGCATAGAACCAGGCGTGGATCACACCGAACTCCACCACCATGCCCACCGCAAACCACACGATGTCGTGGGTGTCGAACAGTGCGAATACCGGGAAGGTCGTCAACCCGAACGCCGCGACACCGGTCGCGTACATCACCCGCCCACCGAACCGGTCGGTCAGGCGCCCAGCCACCGGCAACAGCAGCGCCATCACCAAGGCGGACAGCGTGACCGCCCACAGCACCCGAACTTTTCCCAGGCCGAGGGTGCCGGTGGCATATGCGATGGCGAACACGCCCCAGGTGTTGAACGCGGCACCTTCGGCCCAGCGGGATATCAGGCCCAGCAGGGTCGAGCGCAGCACCGGCGGCGCGAACACCTCACGCAGCGGAACAGCCGAGCGCTCGGCCCGCGCCTCCATCGCCCGGAAGGCCGGCGTCTCGGCCACCCTCAGCCGCACCAGCAGCCCGATGAACACCAACACGAAGCTGACCAGAAAGGCGATGCGCCATCCGTAACTGGCGAACGCCTCCGCGGGCAGCAGCACCTGCAGCATCGCGAACACACCCGTGCCCAGCGCCAGGCCCAATGCCAGTCCGACCTGCGGGGCACTGGCATAAAGGCCGCGGCGATCATCCG
>DASQSQ010000500.1:0-6685 GCA_035642315.1 Mycobacterium sp. | reverse complement strand
CGCGCCGACGTTGAATTCCCTGCTCCTGCACTTGTTTACGGCTACGGGGCATACGAGATCTGTGAGGATCCGCGGTTTTCCATCGCCCGGCTGTCGCTGCTGGATCGCGGCATGACGTTCGTCGTCGCGCATGTCCGCGGCGGCGGCGAGATGGGCCGGCTGTGGTACGAGCACGGCAAGCTGCTGGAGAAGAAGAACACGTTCACCGACTTCATCACGGTCGCAAACCATCTGGTGGACTCTGGACTCACCCGACCGGAGCAGTTGGTCGCGCTGGGCGGCAGCGCCGGTGGGCTGCTCATGGGCGCCGTGGCCAACATGGCTCCCGATTTGTTCGCCGGGATTCTGGCGCAGGTCCCGTTCGTCGACCCGCTCACGACGATTCTGGACCCGTCGCTGCCGCTGACCGTCACCGAGTGGGATGAGTGGGGAAACCCGTTGAGCGACGGCGATGTTTACCACTACATGAAATCGTATTCGCCGTACGAGAACGTCGCCGCCCAGAAATATCCGGCCATCTTGGCGATGACATCGCTGAACGACACCAGGGTCTACTATGTCGAACCTGCGAAATGGGTAGCGGCCCTGCGACACACCAAAACCGACGGTAATCCGGTGCTGTTGAAGACCCAGATGACCGCCGGCCATGGTGGTATCAGCGGGCGCTACGAGCGCTGGAAAGAAGTGGCGTACCAGTACGCCTGGCTGTTAGCTGCCGCAGATCGCGACCACTATGGCAGCGGCCAGGTAGATGACCTCCTCAGCGGTGCGCAGGGGTAACTGCGTCGTCATCGACTTGGGTGGATCGGGCATGCGCGCCGCAAGGATGTTCGCCGGGAACATCGCCAGCATCAGCAGCAGCAGACAAAGGGCCGCAGCGACGCGAGTGCTCGGAACCAACAGGCCCACTGCGCCAACGAACTCCAGCACGCCGGTGACGGTCACCAGCAGGCCGGGCTGCGGTAGCTGCGGGGGCACAATCGCAATCAAGGCGGCGCGGAGCGGTGCGGCGAAGTGCGCGACACCGGTTAGAACGAACATCGCGGCCAGGCCGACGGCGACCGCTTTAGTCCAGGTGCCGACGTACTCGACACCGGCCCAACCCGCGATCCGGGCAGCGATGCTTCCCACCAGCAAGGTGATCAACGGAGCCATTGCAACTTCCAATCTAGACAGTGACAAGTTCTGTTGCCTGGGAGCATACGATCCGAACTAGCCACTGTCAAGTTTGTCGTCTATGCTGGCGTTATGACTCGCCCGACCTACCATCACGGAGATCTGCGGGCGGCGATCCTGACCGAGGCTGCACGCCTGGTCGATGAGCGCGGCGCCGACCGGGTGTCACTGCGCGAGTTAGCGCGGGAAGCGGGGGTATCGCACGCAGCGCCGGCACATCACTTCACTGATCGGCGCGGCCTGTTCACCGCGCTGGCCGCTCAGGGGTTCGAGCTGTTGGCTGCGGCCCTCGCCGAGGCTCGGCCCCGATTCCTCGACGCCGCCCTCGCCTACGTGCGGTTCGCTATCGAGCACCCAGGCCATTACCGGGTGATGTTCGACAAGTCGCTGGTCGATTCGTCGAACCGCGAGCTGGCAGCCGCCCAGGCGGCCGCCGGTGCCGAGCTGTCCCGGGGTGTGGCGTCGCTGCCGGACCAGCACGCCCAAGCGGATCAGTCTGGCGCCGAGTTGGCGGCTTGGTCACTGGTGCACGGGTTTTCGATGCTCTGGCTCAATGACGCGGTGAACGCTCGCCTCAAGGCGACCGATCCGATGGCGACCGTCGAGCGGATCGCCACGATGCTCTTCGACGAGTACCCCGACTAGAACGTTGGGACGTGCGGCTGGCCCTTGGGCGGCGGCTTGTTGGGCAGGAAGGCGACGGGCGCAAGCGCCAAGGCGACAATGACGATCGCCACTCCGAGGACGAGTGTGTAGGCGTGTGTGAGGTCGTGCATCAGCCGGATGGTGAAATCAGCGGAGACCTCGTGGTGAGACGGCACCAGTGGACCGTGCTTCCCGACCTTCCCACGAAGAACCCCGAGTTTCTCTGCGGCGGTGATGCTTTCGCTGCGGTTGAACTGCCTGGTCAAGATCACCGACATCAGTGCAATGCTCGCCGAAGTGGCGACGTGCTGATTGACACTGAGCAGTGTGGATCCACGCGCCACCTGCTGGGGCGCCAACGCCTGGACCGCCGCCCCGGACAGCGGCGTCATCGTGCAGCCCAGGCCTAGGCCGACAACGACCAATCCCACCAATAGGATCGGTACGTAGTCCGCTTGTTTCCATGCACCATAGGCGAATACGGTCAATCCGGTAGTGATCAACGCGATCCCGACCAGAAGTACGTTGCGGGGTCCGCGTTTGTCCATCAAGGTGCCGGCAAGCGGCATCGCCAGCATCGCGCCGAGTCCCTGCGGGACCATATGCACCCCGGACTGCAGCGGCGTCTGATGCAGCAGCTGTTGGAAATAACTGGGCAACAACAGCACGACGCCGAAAAAGCCGACGGAGAACAAGAACATCGCCGAGTTGGCGAACGTCACCACTCGATTCTCGAACAGCCGCAGGTCGATCAGTGGGTGATCGGAACGGTGCAGCGCGTGCACAACAAACGCGGTGACCAAGGTCACGCCGATGAGCGCCGGGATCCACACATGGTTGTCGGCGAAGGTGCCGCACCGTGCAACCGACGAAATCCCGAACAGCAGGGCTGCCAACCCGGGCGACAGCAGGAGCATGCCCACGAAGTCAAACGCCTCCGACGGTCGCGGACGATCTCTCGGAAACACCACAGCCGCGAGCACCAGCACGATCAGGCCGAGCGGCAGATTGATCCTGAAGATCCACTGCCAGCCGTAAGCGCCGATCAGCCAGCCGCCCAGCACCGGCCCGCACATCGGGCCCAGGAGCATCGGGATACCCATCACCGCCATCAACCGACCGAGCCGCCGCGGACCGGCTTCGCGCGTCAAGATGATCAACGTCAACGGCACCAGGATCCCGCTGCCGAGTCCTTGTATCATCCGAAACGCGATGAGCTCTACGATGTTTGACGCCATTGAACACAGCAACGACGCCAATGTGAACCACAAAGTCGCACCTAAGAACAGCCGCTTGGTGCCGAATCGGTCGGCGGCCCAACCGGCCAGCGGGATGACGGCCACTTGCGCGAGCGTGTAACCCGTTATCGTCCATGCGACGACGGCCTGAGTGGATCCGAACTCCGCGATGAACGTGCGCTGTGCGACGCTGACGACCGTGGCGTCCAGAATCGCCATTACTGAGGCGAGAACGCAGACGCCGGCGATGCGCAGCAAGCCGGCATCGAGAGAATCTGGATAGTCGCCTAAGTCGCCGGCGACGTCTCCGGTGTCCGTCGTCGACGGTGCGGCGCGAGAAACCATGACCGCCAGACTAACGAGAAACTAGCTAGCTGACCAACATACTTTGCGCTGGGTGCGATAGGGGTAGCGTGGGCGGGTATGTCCGTGACCGATATCACTTTGACCACGCTCGACGGCCATCAGACGTCGCTGGCCGACTACAGCGACCACGCAGTCTTGGTGGTCAACGTCGCATCCAAATGTGGGCTGACACCGCAATACGCTGCGCTGGAGCAGCTTGCGAAAGACTACAGCGACCGCGGGCTCACGGTCCTCGGCGTTCCCTGTAATCAATTCATGGGCCAAGAACCCGGGACCGCCGAAGAAATCCAAACCTTTTGTTCCACTACTTACGGCGTGACGTTCCCATTGTTAGCTAAAACCGAGGTCAATGGGCCTGGCCGGCACCCGCTGTACGCCGAACTGACCAGCATCCCCGACGCCGACGGGCAGGCCGGTGACGTGCAGTGGAACTTCGAAAAGTTCCTGATCGCTCCCGGCGGAAATGTGGTCAATCGATTTCGTCCACGGACGGTCCCCGATGCGCCGGAAATTGTCGCTGCGATCGAGGCTGTGTTGCCGAATTAGCTGGTCGCACGGGCCCGATTGACGCTTATTGTCCGCGTGTATGTCACCATTTGGACACCTGACATCGTCAAAATTGTGATGTGTCTGGGAAATTGATCGTCTCGGTCTCCGGGATCTGTGAACGCACATTGGACGATGTCGCCGAGTTCTGCGCACAGATGGACGCCCGGTCGGTTCCGGTGTCGTTGTTGGCGGCCCCGCGGTTGAAGGGCGGCTATCGGCTCGACCGCGACCCGCACACCGTCGAGTGGCTGGCGGCCCGGCGCGCCGCCGGTGACGCGCTTCTGCTGAACGGCTACGACCAGGCCGCCACCAAGAAACGGCGCGGCGAGTTCGCGGCGCTGCCCGCACACGAGGCCAACTTGCGGCTGATGGCTGCTGACCGAGTGCTCGAGCACCTCGGACTGCGCACCCGGCTGTTCGCGGCACCAGGCTGGACAGCGTCGCCAGGTACCGTTACAGCTCTGCCGCGCAACGGTTTTCGACTGCTAGCCGATCTGCACGGGATCACTGACTTGGTCCGGCAGAACACCGTGCGCGCACGGGTACTCGGCATCGGGGAAGGTTTCCTGGCCGAGCCGTGGTGGTGCCGGATGCTGGTGCTCTCCGCTGAGCGGGTAGCCCGCCGTGACGGGATCGTCCGGGTCGCGGTCGCAGCGCATCACCTGCGCAAGCCCGGGCCGCTGCAAGCGATGCTGGACGCGGTGGACCTGGCGCTGCTGCAAGGCTGTGAGCCGACCGTGTATCAGTGGCGGGCCGAACAAGCGGTTCTCGACGCAGCCTGACGCGCCGGCTCGCTATTGTGTAGCGCCATGAGCGATACCGGAGCTGCGCCGGCAGGGCCGGCTGCTGATGTCATCGTCGTCGGCGCGGGCCTGGCCGGCCTGGTGGCAGCCTGCGAGGTGGTGGACCGCGGGTTGCGGGTGTTGATCCTCGACCAGGAGAACAGCGCCAACCTCGGCGGGCAGGCCTTCTGGTCGTTCGGCGGTCTGTTCTTCGTCGACAGCCCCGAGCAGCGCCGCCTCGGCGTTCGCGACAGTCACGAACTCGCTCTGCAGGATTGGCTCGGCACGGCGGCGTTCGACCGGCAGGAAGACTACTGGCCGCGGCAATGGGCGCATGCCTACGTCGATTTCGCCGCAGGGGAGAAGCGCAGCTGGCTGCGCGCCAGGGGCTTGCAGGTCTTCCCGCTGGTGGGGTGGGCCGAGCGTGGCGGCTACGACGCTCAGGGGCACGGCAACTCGGTGCCGCGCTTTCACATCACCTGGGGAACCGGGCCGGCGTTGGTGGAAATGTTCGCCCGGCGGTTGCGCAACCAGTCGAAAGTGCGGTTCGCGCACCGCCACCAGGTGGATGAGCTGATCATCGAAGGTGACGCGGTGACCGGGGTTCGGGGCACAGTGCTCGAACCCTCGACCGAACTGCGCGGCGTCCCGTCGTCACGAAAACCTCTTGCCGAGTTCGAATTTCGCGCCTCAGCAGTGATCGTTACCAGCGGGGGCATCGGCGGCAACCACGAGATGGTGCGGGCGAACTGGCCGAAGCGGATGGGCCGGGTTCCTGAGCAACTACTCTGCGGTGTGCCCGCCCACGTGGACGGCCGAATGATCGCGATCACCGAAAACGCCGGCGCCCGGGTGATCAACCGCGACCGAATGTGGCATTACACCGAGGGCATCACGAACTACAACCCGGTCTGGCCGCTGCACGGTATCCGGATCATCCCGGGACCGTCGTCGCTGTGGCTGGACGCCACGGGCAAGCGCCTGCCGGTGCCGCTGTACCCCGGCTTCGACACTCTCGGCACGCTGGAGTACATCGCGAAGTCGGGGTCTGACTACACCTGGTTTGTGCTGAACGCCAAGATCATCGAGAAGGAATTCGCATTGTCCGGTCAGGAACAGAACCCCGACCTGACCGGCCGTAGCGTCCGTCAACTGCTGTCGTCGCGGGCACGCTCCGGCCCGCCCGGCCCGGTGCAGGCCTTCATCGACCGTGGCGTCGACTTCGTCAGCGCAAACTCGTTGCCCGAGTTGGTGACTGGCATGAACAAATTGCCCGATGTGCTGCCGCTGGACTATGCGATGGTGGCCGAAGAGGTTACCGCCCGCGATCGCGAGGTCGCCAACCGTTTTACCAAGGACGGCCAGATCACCGCGATCCGTGCTGCCCGTGGGTATCTGGGCGACCGGCTGGGTCGAGTGGTCGCTCCGCACCGCCTGGCGGATCCCAAGGCCGGACCGCTGATCGCGGTCAAGCTGCACATCTTGACACGAAAGACGTTGGGCGGCTTGGAGACCGACTTGGACTCGCGCGTGCTCAAGGGCGACGGGACTCCGCTCGACGGGCTTTATGCGGCCGGCGAGGTCGCCGGTTTCGGTGGCGGTGGTGTGCACGGTTACCGGGCGCTGGAGGGCACGTTCCTCGGTGGTTGCATCTTCTCGGGTCGGTCCGCCGGCCGCGGTGCCGCGAACGACATCGCCTAGAAAGTTCGCCGAGTGTGCGGCCAGCAGTACATTCGAAGCCGAGCGTGCGGCCAGCCGCACATTCGGCTCACGCGTTAGAAGGTGACCGCGCTTTCTTCAGGCAGCACTTGGAAGTCGGTGCTGGTCATTTCGGTGAGCCGGCCGTAGTAAATGCCGCGGGCGTCCGGAGCGATGATGCCCTGGTGGATGGGCACCGCGCGCGCGGGCGCCACCGCCCGCAGGTAGTCC
>DASQSQ010000499.1:0-3074 GCA_035642315.1 Mycobacterium sp. | reverse complement strand
CCGAACCCGAGGACGACACCATCTCGCATTTGGTCGCCGCCGGGGTCGGCGGCAGGGACGCTGCTGGCGACGTTGCCGGCACGCTGTCGATTCTGGCGTTCACGTTCACCATGGTCACCGGCGGCAACGACACCGTCACCGGCATGCTGGGCGGCTCGATGCCGTTGCTCCACCAGCGACCCGACCAGCGAGAGTTGTTGGCGGACAACCTCGAACGCGTCCCGGACGCCGTTGAGGAATTGCTCCGGTTGACCACGCCGGCGCAGGGCCTGGCGCGCACCGTCACCCGCGACGTGACGATCGGTGACGTCACCGTGCCCGGCGGCCGGCGGGTGTTGCTGCTGTACGGGTCGGCCAATCGCGACCAGCGTGTGTACGGTTCGGACGCGGACGAGCTCGACGTCACGCGCTGCCCGCGCAACATCCTGACGTTCAGCCACGGCGCGCATCACTGTCTGGGCGCAGCCGCGGCCCGGATGCAATCGCGGGTCGCGCTGACCGAATTGCTTTCCCGCTGCCCAGATTTCGAGGTCAACGAGGATGGCATCCTATGGGCCGGCGGAAGCTATGTGCGGCGTCCGCTGTCGGTCCCGATTCGAGTCGCGTCCTGATGGCGGCCAACGACTGGCTTTCCGAACGTCGCATCGAGGTGGCCGCCGATCGCATTCTCGACGCCGCCGAGGAGTTGTTCACCCGGCACGATCCCGGCTCGGTGGGAATGAACGAGATCGCCAAGGCCGCAGGCTGTTCCCGCGCGACGCTCTACCGGTACTTCGAAAACCGCGAAGCGTTACGAACCGCGTATGTGAACCGCGAGACCTTTCGACTCTTCGATGCGATCAAGGAGAAGATCAGCGGCATTACCGAGCCACGCGAACGCCTGAGTGCAGGCGTCGTGACCACGCTTCGGCTGGTCCGGGAAAGCCCGGCGCTGTCGTCGTGGTTTGCCATCACGCAGCCACCGATCGGTGGTGAACTGGCCGAGCAGTCTGACGTGATCACCGCGCTGGCCGCGGCGTTCGTCAACTCGCTTGGCGCCGACGACCAGACGGTCGCCGAAAGCCGGGCTCGCTGGCTGGTCCGGGTGATCACGTCGCTGCTGATTTTCCCGGGCCGCGACGTGGCCGACGAGCAGGCGATGGTCGAGGAGTTCGTCGTACCGATCGTGGTGCCCGTCGAGCAGAGGGCCTAACTGCGCACGCGGGTGAAGCGGTGCAGCAGCCAGGCCAGCGGGATGGTCAACACCAAGGTGGCCACGAAAAGGTTCACCATCGAACCGGTGTAGACGTGGTAGTGGACCACGTCGACCATGGCAATTTCCATTGTCACCAGGTGAACCAGGAAGATCTCGTAGGAGATCTCGCCGAGCCACACCATCGGTCGGCTGGCGAGAAACCGGGAGTACCAGCCCTGGTTGCCCAGCGCCAGCGGGGCCACCGCCAGTGCGGCGATCGCCGCGTAGAACACCGCCTTGTACAGCGCTTGCGACAGGCCGAGCGGCGATGTAGTCGGGTCCCCCGCGATCGGCGTCGAGGCGATGAAATAACAGATGACAGCCAGCGGTAACGCGATAAAGGCGTAACAGCGCACCCCCATCGCCTGCAGCACCGTCAGGCTCATGCCGGCGAGGAACCAGATCAGGTAGGTGGGCAGCCACATCCGCATTCCGTTGGGCACCGAGGTCGTCAGGTGCACCAGGATCAGCCACGCTGGAGAGATCAGCGCGAGCGCACCGAGGCCGGCCAGCATCAACCTCGGCCGCCATTGCCGTCGGCACAAGACCACCACTAGCACGTACGCCAGCAGCGGAAGCACCACGTAGAAAGCGGCTTCCACCGCCAGGCTCCACATCTGGGTCAGGCCCTGATGCAAGTACCCGTGCAACAAGTAGTTGCTGGTGTAGATCTGCGTCAACGTCAGATTGCGCAGCAACCCGACCCAGGTGTGCCCGGGATTGGGCGCCGCGGCCCGGAAATGGTAGAGGACATAGGCGAACAACACGGTGACGACGTAGGCCGGCATGATGCGCCGCACCCGATGCCACGCGTAGCGACGCACCGACGGCCCCGGGCCGCCGGTGGCCGACGATTTCACCCACGGCCGAAACAACAGATAACCCGACAGCACAAAGAAGATCGGGACGCCGATCTCCATCCGGGAACAGAACAGGCCGAAATAGCCCTCGATGTACTTGCCGGTGGTATATGCCGCGTGGGTCCCCACCACGAGAAGGGCGGCGACCGCACGGATACCCGTCAGCGACGCGACCCGGTCCGGTCCGGAAACCTGTTCGAGCCCGCCTTGGTCGGGCGTGGTCTCGGCTCGGGTCATCCGGTGTGTTCCCGTTTCTTCGGGCCGCGGTCTCGACGCGCGGGGTTGTCCCGTGCCCGGTCTGGCTGCAGGTTGATCAGCACGCCGGAAATACGGGTCCGCTCAAGGGCTTTGAGGGTTTCGCGGGACAGCTTGGCGGGCAGTTCCACCAGCGAGAAATCGGGCTTGATGGTGATGTGGCCGAAATCGCTGCGGTGCAAGCCGCCTTCATTGGCGATGGCGCCGACGATCGCGCCCGGCCCGATCTTGTGCCGCTTGCCGACGGCAATGCGGTACGTGGCAAACCCCTTCTTGGGGCCTTCGAACGCTTTGCGATTGGTCTTGGCGGGCCGGTCGTCGCGCTGCTTGGGGCGGCGGTCGGGCGGTGGCTCCGGCGACATGAGGAAGGCTTCGCCGTCGCGCGATTGCGCCGCCAGTGCCGCCGCGATATCGGCCATCGGAACGTCGTGCTCGCGCTCGTAGTCCTCGACCATCCGGCGGAACAACTCGATGCCGGGTGCGCCAAGACTGTCGGTGATGGAGTCGGCGAATTTCGCCACCCGTTGCGCGTTGACGTCTTCGACGCTGGGCAGTTCGGCCTCGGTGAGCTTTTGCCGCGTTGCTTTCTCGATCGACTTGAGCAAGTGGCGTTCTCGCGGTGAGATGAAAAGCAGCGCGGCCCCCGACCGCCCGGCCCTGCCGGTCCGCCCGATGCGGTGCACATACGACTCGGTGTCGTGCGGGATGTCGTAGTTGAGCACATG
>DASQSQ010000498.1:0-4414 GCA_035642315.1 Mycobacterium sp. | reverse complement strand
AACTGATGAAGCCCCGGCGATCCCCGCACTGCATTTCATACGGATACTTCTGGCCGGGCACCATCGAAGGCACCCTCACAGTTGAGGGCCGCACAGTGAAGATCAAGGGCGCAGCCGTCAGGGAACGGTACTACGCCGTAGACACCTGCCCCGCCGAAGTCGGCGGATGGCATGACTGGCTATGGTTCCACTTCGACGAGATGTCCGGCGCACTGGACGAGATGAAGATCAGCCAGCACAAGGACATGTCGCTCTATCTGACCGAGGACCAGCAGTACATTCCCGAGGCCGACTTCGAGATCACCCACCATGACTGGGCATACCTCGAATCCAACGGCGTCTTCATCCCCACGCGATACACCGTGACTGCTGAGACCGAGGCGGGAGTGTTGGAGATCGGCGCGACCGCCGTCAGCGCCTTCGCCGCCAGCGGTATCCGCGACGTCCCGGATTCCCCCACCATCCTGTTGGACTGGGAAGAGATCGTCGGCACGTTCACCTACAAAGACGGGCGCAAGAAGACCCTCACCAACGGATTCGCGGGCACCCTGATTCGGCAATGGCGGCCGTATCCCAGCAGTTTGCTGTCCGCCACCGACTTGCAGATCGGCGCCCCGCCGCGAATCTAAAAATCGCCGTGGGCGAACCCCGATACGTTTGTCAGCCTATTGGCCGGAGTCGTCGGTCAGCGCTCGATAGATGGTCGCGCGAGAAACACCCTTTCCCTTCATCAATGTCTCGTCAGACGATGACGACACAGCGGAGGGGATATTCGAAGACGCTCTCGTAGTTCACGATCTGGCAAGTGACCCTGGCAGCCGTCGGGAACTGGGCCCTGGTCTTGTCGGCGATTATTCGGAGTGCATCCTCTGCGAACACCGCATGGTGGTGGATGGCGGTGACCGCGTCGGCTTCGCCGCGCCGCTTGTACAGTTCCCGCACCGGCCCGCTGGCCGCGCACTCTCCAACGGCGAGCAGGTCGGCCAGCGAACGACCGGCCACGGTGGTCAAATCTCCGGTCACGGTGATTTCCAGGTCGCAAACCTGATTGTGGGACGGGTGCTCGCCGACGTTGTCCATGTCGTCACGGTCGAAGGCGATCGCGCTCTGGGCTTGAGGACAGGCCAGGCAGACCTTGAATGCGGCGCCCCAGGTCACCTCGGTCCGCTCTGCCGCCTCGATCCTGCAGATCTCCTCGATCGGCTTCAACCCGCCGTCGTGTGGCAACACGATGGTGGCCCGCGCGTCTATAGACCAGGACGCGGCGTCGGGCACCGCGGCGCGCAGTCGCTCGAAGATGCCCTGGACGTAGTCGAGCACGGTCGGCTGTGGACCTGGCCGGTCGACGCATTCGATCAGCCTCGACATGTGCGCGCCACGTTGGTGCGCATACAAACCGACTGAGATGTCCATGACGACCATGGCCGCACTGTCATGCTCGTCGATCGCGACGATCCGCTTGACCCCGACATGTCCAACCGAATGCACTGGAATACAAACGTCGGGAACTTCCGACTGAAGGTCCGGCAGCACACCGCTGTCCTGATGGGCCATGCGATTCCATCCCTCCGACTCGTGACCGTCGACAAAGTGCCATCAACCAGCGTGGCCGATAGGCACTATCGTCCGAACATGTCACGAGTGTGATGCGGGATCGGTTCACTCGGCAGACAGAGCGGCTCCGCTTGCGGAGTGTCACGCTTGATCCGGCACGGGGGCGGCGGGACGCCACTCTTGGGCATCGGCCAAAGGCTCGCGAACGAAACCGCAGGTAAGGCAAGGTCACTGCATATGCCTGAAGTCGAAAATCTCGCCTTGTATTTGACAGCGCGTCAATAGGATTGGCCCGGACAGCTCCGTCAAACGATGGAATGTTCCTCTGTGCCAACAGGATTGGGAGTATTGGCACCGGATTACTTTCAATCGAGCGCAAACAAGCGCACAATGGGTGTCGGCGGATTTCTCACGAATTTTCACTCCTGAGACTCGGCTGGGTCGTGTTTATGACCTCGACGCCTTTGAGCCAGGACCTGAACGGGTGCGCCATCGAGTTGTGAACGTGATCGCGGGGTGCTGCCGGCCGGCCTTCGACACCGCATCGCATCGGCCGGCAGTCCGGGTTGGCAGGCGGCAATAACCATCCGGCCATTGGGGGAAGGGAAACGTATGCAACGGCTCAGCGGGATGGACGCTAGCTTCTTGTATCTGGAAACGCCCTCGCAGCCGTTACACGTCTGCGCGATCTTGGAGTTGGACGCCGCGACTGTGCCCGGCGGGTATAGCTTCGCCCGGCTGCGCGACGAGCTGGGCTTGCGAATCAAGTCGATCCCGGAGTTTCGGCAGAGGTTGGCCGACAGTCGGCTGAATCTGGACCATCCGGTGTGGGTGGAGGACCACAGTTTCGATCTGGACCGGCATCTGCACCGCATCGGGCTGCCGGCGCCCGGCGGGCGCGCCGAGCTGTCGGAGACCTGCGGGCGCCTCGCCTCCCTGCCCCTTGATCGCGGCCAGCCCCTGTGGGAGATGTGGGTGATCGAGGGGATCGCCGGCACCGACGCCCGGGCGGGCGGGCGGCTGGCGGTGATGACCAAGGTGCATCACGCCAGCGTGGACGGGGTGGGCGGTGCGAATCTGCTGTCGCAGCTGTGCGGCACCGAACCGGATACGCCGGCGCCGGAGGCGGTGGACGGGCCGGGCGACAGCAACTCGGTGGGAATGGCGCTGCACGGCCTGGCGAAGTTCGCTGCCCGGCCACTGCAGCTGGCCAGTGTGTTGCCGTTGACGGCGTCAACGATCGTCGACGTCGTACGCCGGGGGCGCAGCGGGCGGGCCATGGCGGCGCCGTTCCGGGCGCCGCGCACCCCGTTCAACGACTCCATCACCCGCCGGCGCAACATCGCCTACGCCCGCTTGGAATTCGACGACATCAAGACGATCAAGGACAAGTTCAATGTCACGGTCAACGATGTGGTGATGGCACTCTGCGCCGGGGTGCTGCGCAAATTCCTGCTCGATCGCGGTCAGCTGCCCGGCACCTCGCTGGTGGCTACGGTGCCGGTGTCGGTGCATGAAAAGTCCGACCGGCCAGGCCACAACCAGCTGACGGCGTTGTTCTCACGCCTGCAGACTCAGATCGCCGACCCGGCCGACCGGCTGCGCGCCATCGCGCACGGCAATGGGGTGGCCAAGGAGCACAGCGCGGCGATCGGGGCGACGCTGTTGCTGGACTGGGCGCAATTCGCCGGGCGGGCGCTGTTGGCGCCGGCGGTGGGACTCTTCGCCAGTACCGTGCTGACCCGCCGACCGGTGCACAACCTGGTCATCTCCAACGTGCCGGGGCCGCAGGTGCCGTTGTATTTCCTGGGCTGCCAGGTCAAGGCGATGTATCCGCTCGGACCGATCTTCTACGGCACCGGCCTCAACATCACGGTGATGTCGCTGACCGGCAAGCTTGACGTCGGGATCAACGCATGTTGGGAACTGGTGCCCGACGTATGGGACCTGGCCGACGACTTCGAGATCGCCCTGCAGGAATTGCTCACCGCCGCCGCGTGATCCGCCCGACTACCACTTGATAGACCGGCGGGTTCGATTCCCGGCAGCTCCACAGAGAAACGCTGGTCAAGACGTGTAAGTCTTGGCCAGCTTTCTGCGTGCACCAAACGGTCGTTACGGGCGCGATGGCGACCTGGTCTGGTAGCCGTCGGCCTCGGCCGCGCCTTCGAGCGCATCGGCGGCGGCTTGTGCCGCCTGAGCGGCATCGGCGGCAGCGCGCGCTGCCAAGTCGTCGGAGGAGGCTTCGCGGGTGGCCGATGACTTGGGCAGCGCCTGGGTGAAGGCGCGGGACACGTCTTGCAGGGCGGAGGTGACCTCGCTTGGAATTACCCAGAACGTGTTACCCGGGCCCTGGGCCAGCTGCGGCAGCATCTGGAGATACTGATAGGCAAGCAGTTTGGGGTCGGGGTCGTTGCGGTGCACGGACTGAAATACCTCGTCGATAGCGCGAGCCTGGCCCTCGGCCTTGAGGATCGCTGCGGTCCGGTTGCCCTCGGCGCGCAGGACGGCGGCCTGCTTGTCACCCTCGGCGGTGAGTATCTGAGACTGGCGTTGGCCTTCGGCGCCCAGGATTGCCGCACGCTTGTCGCGCTCGGCCCGCATTTGCTTCTCCATCGCGTCCTTGATGGATTGCGGCGGGTCGATGGCCTTGATCTCTACTCGGTTGACCCGCAGCCCCCACTTGCCGGTGGCCTCGTCCAGCACACCTCTGAGTTGGCTGTTGATGGTGTCGCGGGAGGTGAGGGTGCGCTCCAAGTCCATGGACCCGACGACATTGCGCAGCGTGGTGACCGTGAGCTGTTCGACGGCTTGCAGGAAGTTGGCGATCTCATAGGCGGCTGCGCGCGCGTCGGTCACC